>NZ_JBLYZI010000059.1:0-35105 GCF_057680865.1 Endozoicomonas sp. Z74 | reverse complement strand
CCGGAAATACCTTGTGCATCACCGGCAATGGGTGAGGGCGGCAGAGTTTTATGGAGGACACCGATCTGCTCTGGGGACATCATGGGTATGGACTTCAGGATGTCTTGGAATTGCTGAGGTTTCATGGCTGGAACTCCACTTTACACGACAATTCTCATGCTCAGGGAGTATAGACCATGTTAGCAACATTTAATTTGAACAGCGCCGATCAGACCCATTTGGGCAAGCTTTATTATTTATCAAAGCCTTTCAAATATTTTGAGTATTCCAGTATTCGTTTTTTTGTATCCAGGTAGCTTTGCGATTCTTCAGTTTTGAAGACTGCTCCAATTGCAATTGAAATAGCTTTGCCAGTTCCAAGTAGGATTAATGCTTTGAATGGTTTGGTCTATACACAACCAAGCCAATTAACAAGATTTAAATCATCATTAAATTTCAATTCGTTCGTATAAATACCAGAAAATATAATGAAGGTTACATATGCACTTCCTTTTCATTCGATTGTCCTTCATTTTTAGTTAACATGGTTGTATGACTTTTGGGTTATCAACTGGGAATTTGCAGCCATTAACTTGTATACGAATGTTATTGACTAATAAATACCATAGTTCTTTACCTGAATTTTTGTGTTCGGCCTTCAGAGCCAACCGGAGTTTATCCAGCAGATCTTCCCCTGCAGTGGAATCGTAGGGTGGCCAGCGCATGTTCTGAAGGGCAGAGCTTAATCTTGGCGGATTCGTAAGATTTCATGTTCGTTGCAAGATGTTCCTACTGCTGGAAAGTTGCTAGCAGAATCCCTTTCTACCGACCCATACCGGCTTTGGACGACGACTGCCCTGGGCTGCTGATGGTAATGGTTCCACCAATATCACAACTGGTTTTACCATCCTTGGTCAGCAGGGGTTTGCCATCCATCATCACTGAGTTGCGGCAGCTCCAGGGGCTGCTGGTGGCCGGGTTGCAGGGCGGTGATTTGTATTGCAGACCGCAGGACCCGAAGGGGGTGATGTTGCTGCCCGGAGCGTGGTCCATAATGGTGGCGATCAGGTTACCGTCGGATTTTCCGGTGGAAGAGGTGACAATCAAACTGCCGGGGGCGGAGCCGCCGGAACATTTCAGCTGGGCACCATTGGTAACGGTTTTTGGCATGGTAAGCCTCGTGTCTGTCCGGGCAGGGGGGGTTGTGGTTCAGAACAACCGGACACTCCTGCACTGTTGAAGGGTGAGTAGGATCGGCACTATTTTGATTCTGTCTGGTCCGATTCGTTACGGATGGCCCAGAGTTTCATGGCCAGCCCGGAAAAATCCCCGGAGGCGTGAATGGCCAGGCCGCCGGAATCTTTCAGAGAGGTCTGGTCATCCGGATCCAGTTCCAGGGCGAAGTAGGCGTGGTCTGAGTAAAACGGCAACTGTCGTGGGGCGATGGGCAGCGGTTTCAGGCAGATGCCGGGCAGGTTAAGGTTGACCAGGTCCCGAATGCGCTCTACCGAACCGATTTTTAGCCGGGCGGGCAGCTGCGAACGTAGGGCCTCGGTGCTGATGCCCGCCCGGGCGGCCATGACCAGAGTGGCGCTGGTGGCCAGGGATTTGTCTTCCAGGGTGGTGACACGGATGCCGTATTTTCTATCTTGCAGGGGCAATTCCACCACATGCTGTTCCAGCACCTGGCTCAGGAAACCTCTCAGGTCGGCCAGTAAGGCTCGGAAGCTATTGCCCTGATCATGGTGCTGGTATCGGTATTCTGTGGTCAGGCGACGCTGGCTGGAAAAGGTAGAAAGCTCCCCCAGCAGACCCAGGCACTCCAGATAGACGGTTTCCGGGTGTACCGGGTTGGTCCGGGACCAGTGCTTAAGCCGGGGCAGAGTCTTGTTCAGTACCTGCAGCATCAGAAAGTCTCCCACCTCGGTGCCACTGACGGTGCCGGTGGACCGAATGCGCTCCGCCACCTGCTGGCTGCGGTGCTCCACCAGGCCGGTCAGTTCCTGCAGGGCACTGGTGATCAGGTCACAGGCGCTGGCATTGAGGTAAGTGGGCTGGAAATCGCTGTCCAGGATAATGCCGGTTTCCGGGGTGGCCTCCTGGATATGGCAAACCGGGATACGAACCCATCCAGCATCGTCGCTGGCACCTGCCTGAAGACGGAGATCCAGTCGGCTGCAGGCAATACTGTACGACTGCCGGGCTGTTGAACAGGTGTCGAACACCGAGGCCTCATAAGCGACGGACCGGGAAATCACATCCTGCTGATCGCTCCCACGGACTTCCAGGCGACTGTCTGAGCTGACTGGCAGGGTCAGGTAGACTGGCGTGTCGGTGGTGGCCTCGGTCACTTCGATCACCGGTTTGCTGTTGCTGCGGTTGATATCAAACAGGGTGCCATCCGGCAGGACACCGGCGGCCCGGTTAAGGGTGATTTTTCCCATTTTCAGATACTGGCGGTTGATCTCCAGATCCGTCAGTCCCCACTGGTTGCGCTGCAGCTCGGCAGTGCGAAATTGAATCTGGTGCTGCAGGTAACGGTCCTGTTGCTGGAAATGCTGCGGACGCAACAGCATGCCTTCCTGCCATACGACACTATCCATGTTTATTGACCTCCATTACTGGCGTGGGGGCCAGGGGTTTTCGGGGCAGAAATGCGTTTAATGCGGATGATGCCGTTGCCGGTCATCTCCAGTTCAAAATGCTGGCCTTCCTCCGGCTTAAGAGGGAGGGTATAGCGCCAGGTGCTTTCTTCCAGGTTCCGGTAAGCGGCAGTAACACCCAGGTAATGGGCTTCCGGGCGCATTCTCAGGGGCAGCTGCATCCGCTCACCGGGGCGCAGCACCTGACGTTCGCTGGCCAGCAGGTCTGGACCGAGGGCATTCTCCGGCTGATGATAGAGCTCAAAGAAGCTGGCATTGCCAAAAGCGGTGGCTGAGGCCAGCTCATAAAGGGTGATCACCATGGGCGACGGTCGTCCACGGGCATCCGGGTTCTGCTGCCCGGTGGCCTGAAGGGTCAGGTCCACCAGGGTGGGATCGGGCGTGCTGGAGCAGGCCGCCATCACCAGGCAGGTGATCAGTACAGTCAGTGTTCTTTTCATGATTCTCCCTCAGCTTTCAAGATCCTGGAAAGCGGCGTTAAGCAGTTGTACCTGTTCTTCATAGGCGGTGGCGTAGTCGCGGCTCACCAGGCTGGCCCGCCAGTCCCGATCATCGCTTAGGGACTGGTGCAGGGCCTGATACTGTCTCCAGTAGCGGGCCTGGGTATTGCCCCAGCGGCCTGCTCCTTCCTGTTCAAACCGGTAGACCAGGCTGCGGGGGGATAACTGTTCCAGCAAGCTGTCCAGGGACGCCCGGGTGGCCGCCAGCTCTGCCACCTGGTGTGCCTGCAGATCCCGGAAACCATTGCGGAATGACTGGGCCGGGGATAGGTAGCCGGACTGGCGGTCCAGTATCAGTGACAGAGCCTGATTGGCATCGGACGTGAACTTCAGAGGGTTGTTGCCTTCGGTTTTCAGTGTGGTCATGGACATGCGCAGTTCATTCTTGACCTCGCTGCGGGTACGTAGTGCCTGCTGCATACCGTTGATGGCGACCCTCAGGGCATGGCCCAGCTGTCCCATCAATTCCGTCCGCTCTTCCGGAGTGAGGACTGACAACTCAATGCCCAACCCCTGGCAAAAGGCGTCCAGTGCCTGGTGATCCGCGGGCTCTGAAGCTCCGCTCAGCGGGCTGCTTTCTGGCGGTATGAGGGCGTCAGTGACCGGGTTTTCTGTGGCGTTGGCTTCCATCAGGCTGGGTGGCTGAATCCGTTCCACCATGGAGTCACGGCTTTCTGTCACCGGGGAGTTGGCAATTTCAGACGGGGGCTGAGTATTGGTATCCAGAAGAGCCGTTAATGCTTTGTCATGGTTGTCTTTCAGGGCGGCAATGGGATCGGTTTGCAGAAAGTCATCATCGGGAATCAGCAGCTGGCTGCTGTCTCTGGCCTGGCCCACTTCGGGTTCGAAGGTTTCGGCATCCTGCAGCAGTCGTGCCCGCAGGCGGTATTCGCCAATACGGAAGCTGTGGCCATGGTCGATTTTCACGGCATCACCACTGGGGAGACGGGTGATAGGATCAAGGCGGGTGATGCCATTCTGGCTCAGGTCGGTGATGTAAAAGGCGCCTTCGGAAAAACTGATCCGGGCGTGGTGCCGGGACAGGCACTTCCGGTTGTCGGGCAGATACCAGTCGGTATCCTGTCCCCGGCCGATCAACCCGCCAGATTCGTTGAAAGTATGGGATGAACGCAGGTCGGCATCCCAATGGGCGGCATGAATGATGTCAAGGGCAAGTTGCATCAGTGCGTTTCCTCGGTTCGTAATTCAACGGGCTGCTGTTCACCGGGCTGGGACGTATCATTTTTGTGTCGTATTTCTACGCTCTGCTCGCCGGGGGCTTTCTGGCCCACATAGCGGTAATGTTCGGTGCTGGTGCAGGCAACCAGGGTCGGGAGTATGAGTAATGGCAACAGCCATTTTCCGGTCAGGTGTTTCATGGTGGTCATCCAGCGGTCTTAATGGAAAATCAAGGTAAGCGTCGGCTGATCGATGGCGTTATTCGTTATTTATTCGCTAATGGCTGGGGCTGCGGTTGGCTGCAGCTTCAGTTTTCGCATGCGGTACACAAAGGAGCCGCGGCTGATTCCCAGGAGTTTTGCGGCCCTGACCTGGCTTCCCCGTTCTGTTGACAGGGCGGCACTGATCAGCTGCACCTCCAGTTGCTCCATGTATTCGTTAAAGGAGCAGGTCAGAGGCAACTGAATCTCCAGCCTGTGAGAGGCGTTCGGACGGTCACTGCCTTCCACTTCCCGTGAGCGGTCTCCGATATTGAGATGCTCCACCCGGATGGGTTCGTCTTTGTCCACCATCATCAGGCTTCTGCGCATCATGCTTTTCAGCTCCCGGACATTGCCGGGAAATGGGTAATGGTTCAGGAAGTAGATGGTGTCCCGGTGCAGGTAGTGGTCCAGGGGCAGGTTGTGGCCGGTGATTTCATTGAGAAAGAAGGTGGCCAGTACCTGCCAGTCGTCTTCCCTTGAGCGAAGCGGTGGCAGCGGGATCGGAAATTCCTCCAGGCGGTAATAGAGATCCTGGCGGAAGCGTCCACTTTCAACCCTTTTCTCCAGATCCCGGTGGGTGGCGGCGACGATCCGTACATTCACCGGTTTCGACCGGGTCGAGCCCAGGGGACGGACTTCTTTCTCCTGCAGGACTCTCAGCAGTTTGGCCTGGAGTGACAGGGGCATATCTCCGATCTCGTCAAGGAACAGAGTGCCCCCTTCGGCGGTGGAAATCAGGCCTGGATAATTCCGGTCAGCGCCGGTAAAGGCGCCTTTCTGGTAGCCAAACAGTTCACTTTCCAGCAGGTGTTCGGGCAGGCTGGCACAGTTTTGTACGACAAAGGGCTGGGTTCGGCGGGAGCCATAGTCATGCACGGCTCTGGCCACCAGTTCCTTGCCGGCGCCAGTCTCTCCGGTAATCAGGACCGCTGCATCGTTGTGCAGAACCTTGGAGATCAGGCGACGGACGCCCTGCAGGGCTTCACTGTTACCGGCCAGTCGATACCGCCAGGGGTTATCTTCTGGTGGTTGGCCTGGCTGGGGTTCCGGCGTATTAACGGTTACCCGCTCCTCCAGGGTATTCAGCAGCCGGGTCTGGAGCAGGTAAAATCCGGCAATGTGCTGTAGCTGCCGTGTGATCAGGGCTGTCAGGGGTTGAAAGGCGTTGCCCATGACCAGAACCCCGGCCACCTTTTTTCCCGCACCGTATACTGGCACAACTGTCAGGTCCTGCCAGGTTGTACCGGAAATTTCCGGCAGGAAATCCGTCCGGTCGGCCTCCTGAAAAGTCTGCAGGGGCAGGGTTCGGGCCTGACCACTGATCAGGCAGTGGGACAGGGGGCAATCACCCTGTTCCCTCAGGGGTTTGACCAGACCGTCCGCCTGACTGATTCTGCCGTTCAACCACTGGCCACTGCGGCACAGGCTGGAGAGGCTGTCATCCAGCAGGTAGAGCTGAACCAGCTCTGAGCGGCCCAGAGACTGGCAATGGTCCAGGGTCTGCCGCAGGAGCTGGTCATGGCTGCTCTGTTCTGCCTGAATCCGGAGCATCTCCAGAAAGCTTTCCGAATGCAGCGCAAGGTTTTGGGCTACTGTCATGTATCCCCTCCACTGTTATCCCCGTCGTCCTGAGGGTCACCGGTAAACTCGAAATCCATGGATCCGTCTTCCGCCAGGAGAATATGGACGTGGGAGACCGACTGTCCGGTGGTTATGGCCGACAGAAGTCGTTCAGAGAGCACGGGCAATAGGTTGCCGTTAATGATGTAGTCAATATTTCGGGCCCCGGTCTCACCCTGGGTACAACGGCTGGCAATGGCCTGCTCCAGGGGGGCGTTCCAGTGCAGGGTTCGATTCTGCCGGGCCAGCCGGTCCCCCAGCTGTTGCAGCTTGAGCCTTACCAGCAGTTGCATCACATCCGGGTTGATGGGCAGATAGGGAACCAGGGTCATGCGAGCCAGCAGGGCGGGTTTGAAGTGACGGTTCAGTTCCGGTCGGATAGCCTGGGCCAGTTGTTCCGGCGACGGCAGTGTTTCTGATTCGGTACCCGCCTGATAAAGACGACAGAGAGTGTCAGCCCCCAGGTTGGTGGTCATCAGGATCAGGGTATTGCGGAAATTGATTTCCCGGCCTTCGCCGTCATTGGCCACGCCCTTGTCAAAGACTTGGTAGAACAGGTTCAGGACATCCGGATCGGCCTTTTCCACTTCATCCAGCAGTATTACGGAATAGGGCTTCTGACGTACTGCCTCGGTCAATACACCCCCTTCACCGTATCCCACATAGCCTGGAGGGGAGCCGATCAGCCGGGATACCGTGTGTTTCTCCTGGAATTCAGACATATTGATGGTGGTCAGAAAACGTTCGCCACCGTAGAGCAGGTCGGCCATGGCCAGTGCGGTCTCGGTTTTACCCACTCCGCTGGGGCCTGCCAGAAGGAATACCCCCGCCGGAGCATTGGGGTTTTCCAGGCCTGCGGCTGAAGCACGGATGGCATGGTTCAGGGCCTCTACCGCATGGTCCTGACCCTTGATGCGGGCTTTCATTCGTTCCGGAAAAGACAGCACCTGTCGTGAGCGTTCCTCCACCAGGGAGCCCAGTGGGATACCGGTCCAGTGGGAAAGCACTTCACCCACCAGTTTTGGGCTCACTTCGTAATGCACCAGGCTGTTTTCCTGTTGTGCCTCTATGATGGCCGCTTGCAGGTCATCCAGCTGTTCCCGGATCCGTTCCTGCTCACTGTCATCCTCCTCGTCGGCCATGGTCTGGCGCAGCTCCAGAATCTGAGAGGCCAGTTCCCGTTGGGTTTCCCATTGCAGGGTTAAAGTGGTTTCCGTCTCTTTGAGGCTGTCCAGGGTGGCCCTGAGGCTCTCCAGACGGTCGCTCTCGCTGTGCAACCCGGCATCATAATCCCGCTGGCAGGCCTGCAACTCCCGGTTAAGCTCGGCAATCTGTCCGCTGGTGTCTTCCAGCACAGCGGGGCGGGCGTTAAGGCTGATGCGAACCCGGGCGCAGGCGGTGTCCAGCACATCCACGGCTTTGTCCGGCAG
The DNA here is from genome assembly GCF_057680865.1 of Endozoicomonas sp. Z74. NCBI lineage: Bacteria > Pseudomonadati > Pseudomonadota > Gammaproteobacteria > Oceanospirillales > Endozoicomonadaceae > Endozoicomonas > Endozoicomonas sp. Z74. The sequence continues at coordinate 27,471 of NZ_JBLYZI010000059.1, read as the reverse complement.
CTGACGTCCGGTAAGGTAGCGGGCGGACAGTTCGGCTGCGGCAACCACCGCATCATCCCGGAGGAAAACACCGTGGGCCTGCTCGTAGTGATCCGCCAGCCCACGCATAATGGTGACAGCCTGGGCGACAGTGGGTTCCAGCAGTTGCACTGGCTGGAAGCGACGGGCCAGGGCAGCGTCTTTTTCAAAGTATTTTTTATACTCCGACCAGGTGGTGGCAGCTACCGTTCTTAGCTCCCCCCGGGCCAGGGCCGGTTTCAGCAGGTTGGCGGCATCGCCCCCTCCGGCCTGGTTGCCGGCACCAATCAGGGTGTGGGCTTCATCAATAAACAGAATGATGTCCAGGGTGGAGGCTTTCACTGCATCAATAACACTGCGAAGGCGTCGTTCAAACTCACCCTTGACGCTGGCACCCGCCTGCAGGCGGCCCATATCAAGTGACAGCACTTCAACATTTTTCAGGATGTCCGGCACCCGCTGTTCTGCGATGCTCAGAGCCAGTCCTTCCACAACGGCTGTTTTACCGACTCCGGCCTCACCCACCACGATGGGGTTGTTTTTACGACGGCGGGCCAGAATATCGATCATCTGGCGGATCTCATTGTCCCGGCAGAGTACCGGGTCAATCCGGCCGTTGCGGGCCTGGAGGGTCAGGTTTTCGGTGAACTGGGTCAGCGGATCATCCCCACCAGGAGCGGGCTGACCATTGGTGTGGGACTCCAGAAGACCTTCGATCAGCTGCCGCAGGCGGTCTGCGGGCATTTCCGTCAGAGCCTGATAGTAGTCGGTGTGGGCATAGCGGCCGGGGTTTTCGAGAATGGCCAGCAGCAGGCTGCCAGTGATGATTTCGTCCTGGTGAAAGTCAAGGCTGCCCAGCATATAGGCTTCCTGCAGCCACTGGATCAGCAGCTGGGAAAACACCGGGTTTTTGCTCTCGGCGCTGCGGCCACTGGCCATGGGCTGCAGGGCTTTCAGCAGAGCTTCACGCTGGATGGCAAACTGTTTGAGGGCGGCACTGAAGAATCCGTTTTCCGGTTCCAGCAGAGCCAGAAGCATGTCCTCAATCAGTATTTCAGAACCTCCCCGGGCGACACAGCGCTCGGCGGCCACTTGAAGGGCGGTTCGGGTTTCCTTATCAAGGGACTGGATCAGGTGTTGCAAGTTCTTACTGCTCATGGGCAATAGAATCCTTTCGCAGGGATGGCTGAAACGTCAACCGGTTGAGTTGGAGTCGGCAATCAGTACGGAATAAGAGTCCTGTCGTTTACCCAGCCAGCTGGTCCAGCCCAGCCGGCAGGGGTTGCCTTCAGTAAGGGACAGGGGTTTAACGGCGTCATCTCGCAGGGTCAGCTCAATGTCGTAATCCAGAGGGTCCTTCAGGGTAAATCGGACCAGTTCGTGAAGGGTGGCATGGCCTTCTGATCCGGGCAGAAACCGGCCAAAGTCCTCCCAGCTGAGGTTGGTGATATGAATCCGGAAGCTGGAGCTGCGGTCATGGATGTGCTCACCCAGCACCAGGTTGAGACCCAGCCGGTGATTTTGCTGTCCCAGGCGGTTTCTCTGGGATAAGGGCACGGAAACGTGCCGGGGGACACATTGCTCGATGCGTATATCCCGATGCTGAAAGTAGTATCGCAACACCGCTTCTATCAGGGCCGCGGAATGAGAGCGTTGGCTCAGCAGACCCAGATAGGGAAGCAGTCGGCGCCAGTTCAGGCGGGTGTCGGTGCGCAGGTCCGGGTGACCCAGGCCGATCATGGAAAACATCCGGCCTGAGAAAATATCGTCGGCCCCGCTGCGAAAGGCGACATGGTACCGGTATTTCAGCCATACCGAATGGATCAGCCGCTGCAGGCGGTGATTGAACAGATCCAGAAAATCCCGGATACGCGTGGCATTGGGATCATCGCCCACCGCGGCTTCGGTGTACCAGGGCGGTAGGGGAGAACTGGCACCGTGCAACCCCATCAGGTTAATCATCATTTCCGCCATTAACCGGTTGCGCTGGTAGTAAAAGCGCACGGACTCTACATCACTGCCGGGAAAACCCAGAGACGGATTGGCGCGGAACCGGATCAGGTCAAACGCCTCCTCCTCGGACAGACCCGGGTTATGCTGCTGAAGCCACCGGGTGGACTGATCCACAGCCTGGAACAGTGTGTAGTTCTTGACGGGGTACTCAAATGGGCCATCCAGTGGCTGGTGGCCTGTGGGGACAGTATCAGTGGGCACGTTTGGTCACCGGGTTCAATCAAGACAGTCAGTAGTAAGGGGGCGGAGCGTTGTGCAGGGCTTTCCGTTTCCAGCGCTTCACTCTTTAATTATCTGGGGTATGGGTAGAAGCTCAGGCTTGACCTGATGGTTAATGATTTTTAAGAAGGTGTTTGTCAGGTTAAGTTTTAACTACTTCAACTTACAGACCAGTATTTTTATTTGTCCAGCCATTTTTTTGCTTGCACTGTTAAATCTTTCCGGCATGATTCAACAAAGATTTCTTTGCCACTGGTTAAGTGTTCATAGGGGTAAGACCCTTTACACTCTTGTAGCTTTAATTCTATTTCACCTCCTGGGTTAACGACGTAATAGCGCTGTACCCATTCTTCATGTCTAGCAACAGTCCAACCATTACTGAGTGCTACCGGGAAAAATACTTGATCATTTTTAGGGGTGAATGCAGGCTCCCAATATGTGGCTCCAGTATAACCAACACCTTGATAGGTTGTGAAATATTGGTTGCTTAGCTCTTCTAATATGCTGATTACAATAGCATCCTTAACGCCCTGCCTATCTAAAGTTACAAGGTAGAATGGATGGTGTTTTTTATTATCAGTTCCTATTAATGTGGCTATAACAACAATGCAATTTATACCTGTTCCACAGTTTGGAATCTGAACATAAAGCCATTTATAGGTATCATCTATCGTTGTTTTTTTTTGCAAAGCCTTAGGAAATGCTAAATATCGATCTTCATTTAGTTTCTCTGGTTTAAAATTCATAAACTGTTTTTTAAACCATGTGTCGAAGTTACTTATTGGTTTAGAGCTTTTGGGTTTGTTTTTGAACCCAAATCCCGAATAGAGGCTAACGCCATGAGCAAAGTTTTTTGTTTCAAAAGCTTTCCAGTATTCTGATGGTAAGTTACCTTCAACTCTATTCATTCCGTCGAACACCTCATTCCATTCTGATTCGCTCAGTATTTCGGAAAAAGAATAAGGTGTAAACAGTGTGGTCATGATTAATAGAATAAAACGTATGCTACGCATTGCTTACCTCTTTAACAAATTCTTCTTGAACTTTTTTTTCTTTCTGGAATTTGTCTTTATTCCAGCCGCTGAAGAAGTTTTGATAGCTCTCATCTATGACACTCCACCTTTGAGCGTCAGTAATAGTTATATTGCCATCATATTTCTTATCGGTTCCAGACATGTGATGTATTCTTCGTTTGTATCGATCCCCTGGAATACCATCTTTCCCGTTCTTACTAAATAGGGGTGTGAGGGTTACAGCATTTCCATTTATTAGGAGTTTCTTTTCTATCCAGAGTGTTTCAGACGCAATAACAGCTTTTATTCCCTCAATATCATTCTCCACAAACCGTTTCTGAATATATGGCCTTGATTTAGTGTCGTAGTCGCCGCGAAACTTCAGGTCAACCACCAGATCAACCAGTGGTGGGTCCAGGGTATCCAGGTCTGCACTGCCATAGGTTTCGCTGTTACTCTGAGTGATACGCTCCACTTCTCTTTTTTGTTGGGCATATACCCACTGAAACAGGTGGTATTGTTGCTTCCTTGTTATTTCACGAGCTGCCTCAGGAACCTCGTTCTCAAATGTATTCATATGAGCTTGTGCTGAATCCCCTTTTAGAGATGCGCCTCTCTTCAGCCACTCAAGCAGACGTGAATCTATCGGCTCAGCAAAGTCAGAAATGGTATTCAATGTCTCTTCTATCTGGGTTTCACTAAACTGACCAACATCATAGCCTCGGCCAATTGTGACGCCACTGTAATCAGTTTTAGGCCTGTGTGGTTTGCGAGAGAATAGTTTTTTAGTCTTGTCTTCTATGCCCTCAGCATCAAACGTCAGCTGACCTCTAGGAACCGTCAGCCACTTAATATCATTGGAGTCATCGACATTAATCACAATGGCATCAGAGGACACGGATGTTTCAGAAATCGGAATAATATCTTTAACCAGAACGGCCTTATCGGACTCATACCAGACATTGCCGCCTTTCTGAATCGCCCCCGGTTCTTCAGGGGGGAGAGACTTGTCGGTTGTCAACGGCAGCTTTAATGCATCTCCAATAGCCAGACTGTCCCTATTGGCCTTGAACTTTGGATTTGATTCAACCAGTTCATCCAGGTTGATATCGTGTTTGTTCGCTATCCCTGACAGGGTATCTCCAGCAACCACCTTATAAGTGGGTGTTATCACCTCTCGACTCAGTAGTTCATCGTTTACCGATTCATACAACCTGGTTTGATCGATCGCTGTAGCATTTTCTTTCAACCAGGTCTCATCCACTTTATTGAAGTCCTCTGTGGTCATCCGGTTAGAGCGATAGAGCACATATTGCTGTTTCGCGGCCTCCCAGTCACAGCGTGTATAGAGCTCAATTTCATGAATCAACTCGTCACTGGCCTGACCAGGCAGCGATTTTGTCAGCTTAAACTGATGGCTGCCTTCTTCAATGGTGTATTCATTTTGCAGGGTGGCTTGATGAAAGTGGTAGAAGTACCCCTTTGTTGGAAAACCAAGCCTTGGGCCAACGGGCACTGCTGGCACCACTTTTACCGTTTTCTGTACGCAGGGCCTTCGTTCTTCTTCACCGGTTTGATCCGTTGCTTCATTTTCCTCTTCAGGGGGCAGGGCGGTGCTCACCTGTGAAGGACTGGTAGCTGTGGTTGCCGGTTCTGTGGCTGCTGGGGTGGCTGATGATCTCTCCTGATGAGTCTGTATGGTGGTGTTTAACGCTCCCGATTGAGCGCTCTGGCCCTCTCTGCCCAGAAATGTGAACAGCTCCTCAGCAAACTGAACACCCAGTAATTCCAGCTTTCCAAGACAGCGAAGCTGATGCTCCATAGCCGCAATACCGTCCTCAACAACACGGATACCTGAGTAAACCTGTTCTTTAAAGTCGGTGGCAATGCGTTGAACTCTCTGGTTAAACTTAATTCTGTCGTTCTGGTCGTCAAAGAGTCGATGCCCGAGGCTACGGGCGTTACCAAGCAGCACCTCGTAAGCCTCTTCCAGCAGTTCTATTTTTTCCTGCTGCTCCCGGTCCTGATCAGCCCGCATAACCATTTTCCCAGTAGTCTGAACCGAAGGTACCGGAAATTTCGTGGATGTATTCCAGCTTGCGGTAGTTCAGCTTGAGGGTTTCCGTGGGAGCCGCAGCGCCGGATTCAATGCGATAGGCGCGGCAGTCCGGCATTTCATTGCGCATATCGACAATCACTGCATCGTGCAGGCGGATAGTGAAAAAGTGTTCCTGTTGGCCTTGTGGGCTGGTGCGATACAGTTTCAGTTCGCACTGGGTCAGGGTTTCGCCGGTGGTCAGGGCCGCCAGCAGTGGTGGTGTGGATTTATCCAGTTCCTTGGTAATGATCAGGGGCTGGTGTGCACACAGGCCCGTCTGACCGCTTTTACCAGTAGAGACCTGGTGTGAGTAGGCCTGAACCAGAATTTCGTCTTCATGGTCTTCCTGATATTTATTACCCACGGATTCCGGAGTGGAGTTTCCCTGGGTAATTAGCCCCTGTCGTTCACCGGTGATGCTCAGATACGCTGGATAGGCCATGGTTTCCCCCATTGTCTTAAGAATGTCGTATGAAGCCGCCGCCAGAAGCGGGGCTTATTCTTTGTTGTTTATGGTGTGAATCGTTGCAATAAAGATGATCTTGTTGTTTTCACCGGGCTGCCTGCCAGGCACGCTACCGCCCGGGTTTTTGGAAAGCCTCTGTGGGGCTTCCGGCGCTTCCTGATAATCAGGGACAACCTGCAGCGCAATCGTCGAATTGTTTCGCCGTCCTCAGCGGCATCAGGGCCTGAATTCAGGCGTGATCATCAGATAATGGGCTGCATGCCCATCCGGGGTGCCCACTGATAAAAGGCGCCCTCGGTACTTTTCACGGCCAGTTCATGAAATGAGTTGATGCTGGAATAGAGGGCAAAAAACTCATTGATGACCGTGGCAAACAGATACATATCCCCTTCGCAGAGGAAGTTCCCCGGGTTCATGGTCATTTCGGTCTGAATTCCCCGGACCGGCAGTCCTTTCCAGAGGCGGTCTGTCCTGCTGTGTTCAATTCCCTGGAGCCCCTCGAGCAGCCGCCGGGTCCGACGTGCACTTTTGTCGTCATAAGCCGAGGGAAAGTCATAGGTTTCCAGGACCACCCGCAGGGCCTTCAGGTCGGTCATGGACAGGTAGTTCAGGGACATATTGGATACCAGTCGCCAGAGCGTATCCCGGCCGATGGGGGGCGGATAGGTGGCGGTCACCGGTGAAATATTGCTGAAACGGGCGAAGTCCGGGGTGTCTGCCCCGGGACGGTGGATGTCCCCGACCTCCAGGTGCGCAGGCAGGTTCTGGTTGCAGCAGGTGAGCTCAATGCTCAGGGTTTCGGCCGTGCTCAACTGGCCGCTCTGGCTGCGGTTGCCGATGCTGATAAAGGTGTCAATCCGGTGGTCACTGGTGCCCGGTTGCTGGCGGACACTGTAAAAGGGAGTGGTTCCGGTATCCCCATCGTGCTCAAAGGATTCAAAGTGGTGATAGTTTCTCTGGCCACTGCCACCGGGCTGCCAGCCGTAGACCCGGTCAACACTGAATACTCCGTAATACCTGGGATCCGGCTGTCCGGGAATCACCTTGTACTCACTCTGCCGGTCATCCACCCGTAATGGCATTGCGTCCTGCTTGAACAGGTTGACCACCGGGGTGCAGTACAGGCGGAGGTGGTCGGTTGAAGGCCGGAAGGGCTGGGCTGGTGCCTTGTTCACCGTGAACCTCAGCACCAGCTGCCGGGCAGTGCGGTTCTGTTCCGTAGCGTGGTTGAGAAAGCCCAGGCCACCCACATCCACAAACAGGAATTTCTCAGGGAAGCAGTAATATTCCTGGAGGTAGCGATAGCCCATAAACGTGTTCAGGGGGTAGTCCATCAGACCTTCGGTATCCGCCAGCCCTCCGGGAGTCAGCTGTTCGGTGGCCAGGTGGGTGGTGGACAGCAGCGTTTCTTCATTGTCCAGCACCTGTACTTCCGCACTGTCCAGATTTTCCAGCAGGGTCAGATAAAGCCCCATGGCCACAGACCTGTCTCCGGCGCAGTGGAGCCGGATTTTTTCCAGCCCAAGGCTGTGCAGGGGGGCATTATTGGTCAGCTGAAAACGCAGGGACAGAACGCCACCTTCTCCTCCTGAGGTGAAATGGACATCTTCCAGGGCCAGGGGATAGAGCTCGGTGTCGTAGCAGGTTTTGAACTGGCAGTGGGTGCCTTGGATCGCCCGGGACTCAACCTGGGTTCCCCGGGGCAGGGTCTGGCGGCTGGCCAGCTGGGTCAGGGGCTCAAAGGCGACCATGCTGAAAGCGGGCACCGGGCGTAGGTAGTTAGGCCACAGCAGCTGCAGCAGCGAGTGGGACAGTTCCGGCAATTCGTCGTCCAGTTTCTGGCGCAGGCGGCCGGTCAGGAAAGCGAAGCCCTCCAGCAGGCGCTCCACATCGGGGTCCCGTCCCTGCTGGGAAAGAAACGGTGCCAGAGCCGGGTTGCGCTCGGAGAACTCCACTCCCAGTTCCCGCAGGGCAATCAGTTCACTCTGGTAATACTTGTTAAACGACATCCTTCGACTACCTGGCTATACCTGACGGGCTATAGAATCTGCACCTGGCCACCACGGGCGAAATGGGCATTGAAGCTGATTTTCCGACTGACCCCATTGACCTCAATTTCCCCGCCAATGGTGAACGGCATGGCGAACGGGTCCTGCTGGTTCTCATGGGGCTCCACCTGAACGGATTTCAGACGGGGCTCATATTGGAGAATGACCGTCTCAATGTGCTGGCGAACCTGGTGGATCACATCGTGCTTGCTCAGGTGCAGGTTGTTGAGATCCGGCAGGCCGTAGTCAGGCAGGCTCATGGAGGCGCCCTGTCGGGTACACAGCATTTTCGATATATGGCTGGCAATGGAGTTGGTCAGGGCATCCTCCACCGGCAGGGCGGACCTGCCGGTGGATTCCCCTGCCAGCCGCTCAAACAGACTGGCGGTACTCATGGATCAGTCCTTGTCCAGCTTGCCAACCAGGGACAGCGTGAAGTCGGCCCCCATGTATTTGAAGTGTGGACGGACTTCAAGGCCAATGCGGTACCAGCCTGGTTGACCTTCCACATCCGATACCTTGATGCTGGCAGCCCGAAGCGGACGACGGCTACGTACGTCAGCCGGCGGGTTTTCCTGGTCGGCAATGTACTGGCGAATCCACTTGTTCAGCTCGGTCTCCAGGTCTGTGCGCTCTTTCCAGCTACCGATCTGTTCACGCTGAAGCACTTTGATGTAGTGCGCCAGACGGTTGATGATGAACAGGTAAGGGAGCTGGGCACCCAGGCGGAAGTTCATTTCCGCTGCCTTGCCTTCTTCGGTGTTGCCAAATAACTTCGGCTTCTGCACGGAGTTGGCGGAGAAGAACGCGGCGTTGTCAGAGCCCTTGCGCATGGTCAGGGCAATAAAGCCCTCTTCAGCCAGTTCGTATTCACGACGGTCGGAGACCAGTACCTCGGTGGGAATCTTGGTTTCGATTTCCCCCATGCTCTCAAAGTGATGGAGTGGCAGGTCGGCTACGGCTCCGCCGCTTTGCGGGCCGACAATGTTGGGGCACCAGCGGTATTTGGCAAAGCTTTCGGTGAGACGGGTGGCGAAGGCAAAGGCGGTATTACCCCAGAGGTAGTCTTCATGGCTGCCGGTAACGTCTTCACGGTAAGCAAAGGTTTTCACCGGGTTGTCTTCCGGATCATAGGGCTGGCGCAGCAGGAAGCGCGGCAGGGTCAGGCCCAGGTAGCGGGAATCTTCGGTTTCCCGGAATCCCTGCCATTTGGCGAACTGTGGGCCTTCGAAGTGATCGCTCAGGTCTTTCAGGTCCGGCAGGCCTTCAAAGTTTTCAAGGCCAAAGAAGCGTGGGCCGGCAGAGGCGATAAAGGGAGCGTGGGCCATGGCTGCTACCGCCGCGGCATGTTGCATCAGGCGGACGTCTCCGGCGCTTGGGCCAAGGCTGTAGTTGGCAACGATAGCGCCCACCGGCTCGCCACCAAACTGGCCGTACTCTGCCGTATAAACGTGCTTGTAAAGGCCAGACTGGGTGATTTCCGGAGCGTCTTCGAAATCTTCGAGGAGGTCGTCCCTGGAGACATTAAGGATTTCAATTTTGTTGTTTTCCCGGAAATCGGTCCGGTCAACAAACAGTTTCAGTCCCCGCCAGGCGGATTCCAGGGCCTGGAATTTCTGGTCATGCAAAATGGCATCGACCTGGCGGCTCAGCTTTTCGTCGATCACCGTAATCATCCGGTCAACCAGGGCTTTTTTGACCGGTTCGTGTTCGTTCTCAGGCTTCAGCAGCTCTTCAATAAAAGCACTGACGCCGCGGCGGGCAATTCCGTAAGCTTCATCTTCGGTGGTCAGGCTGGTCTGGGCAACGATCTGGTCCAGGATGTTGGCGTCTGCCTGAACCTGGGGTTGCTCTGCAACGGTGGCGGTCATTCTTCACTCCTCACTAGAATTCCTGGGATCAGCTTTTGGCTTTTTCTTTAGCCGCCTTTTCGGTACCAAGGCCCAGCTCAGCCAGCACTTTGGCCCGGGCATTGTCGTCAGACAGCACTTCTTCAATGGCATTGCGGAAGGCCGGGGTGTTCCCCAGGGGGCCTTTCAGGGCAACCAGGGCATCACGCAGTTGCATCAGCTGATTCAGTTCTGGCACCTGCTCGACAATGCTGGCAGGGTCGAAATCTTTGATGGATTCAAACTCCAGGGCGACCGGCAGTTCGTCGGGAGTGTCACTGCCTTCTTCCCCCAGGTGGTTGGGCACGGCCAGGTTGAGCTTCAGTTCTTGCTTGGCGAGCACATCGTTGAAGTTACTTTTGTCAACATTGATGGGCTTGCGGTCTTCCAGGTTCTGGTGCTCATCCCGCTGGGTGAAGTCCCCGAGCACCATGGTTTTCATTGGCAGTTCAACATCTTCCTGGGCGCCACTGCTGGCCGGGGTGAAGGTGACGTTGATGCGCTCCTTTGGTGCAATTGAGCCCTCATTTGCCATGTTTATATCTCCTAGGTTTTGATAGTGCCGGCCTGGTCCAGGACGGAACGGATATCCAGACAGCACAGACGTGCCTGAATTTGGTCAACGACAGATGACTCCTGCTTACCCGCAGGCATTTTTTCCCATGCCTTTCTGAGCAGGCAGAGAGCATCAATCTGCAGTTGTGGCTCCCAGTCACTGATCTTCCTGGCGGTGAGTGACTGGTCCAGTTCGGTCAGAAGGGCGACGGCCCATTCCACTTTCTGGGTTCGAAGGCAGAAACGGGCCAGGTTCAATTTCCAGAAGTAGCGCTCACGGTCACTGGTGGCAGAATGGGCACCCTGTTGCAGCGGTTTGACGGCGGCTGAGGCGGATGAGGTTTTCAGCAGGGCAAAGGCTTCATCCAGAGCCTGGTCCCAGGGGGGGGGCTGGTCATCGCTCTCTTCTGGTGGGTCGAGGTTGTCTACTTCGTTGTCTGGCTTGAGCACCACAGAGGTTATCCATTGCTGTGTTGCTTCGTTCGCAAAGGGCGTTCCGTCATCAAAGAACAGTTCCGGCAGCTCCGGCAGCCGTTCAAGAAAACCTCTCAGCTCAGTCACCACCACTTCCGCTGCCCGCTGGTTACCCAGAGCTTCCAGGCAATGCCAGGTCAGGTAGTGACCATCCAGCCAGAAAGGTGATTTGGACAGGCTGCTCTCCACCTCCGGAAGCAGCTCCAGATAGTTTTTCTTGTGGAACAGCTCTTTGTATTCATGGGTCTTGGTGACAGGAACGGGTTTCAGGCGGGTATGATACTTTTCATCGAACGGGGGGATATTCAGGGCATCCAGCCAGGTAATGACTCGGCTTAACTGGTAGCTTCGTGGGTCGGAGCAATTCTGGGACATCCAGTAGCGGGTTAACTGACGACTGATGTCCTGGAGTTTGCGCATGGCCTTGCGGGCATCCGACTCATTATTGACGGAGATATTGCCGGTCAGAAGTTGATCAGCACTGCTGATAACCTGGCTGATAACACTGGTTTTTTCTTCTTTTTTGGGAGGCGCTTTCTGGAGCGCGGCCTGGGTGGATCGCTTGATTTCCTGTTTGAGTTTCCGGGCAATGGGGAGTATCAGGGGAGCGTCTTCCCCGAGTTTCTCGCTGAGATGCTGATCCAGCTCACTGATCAGCGACGCCAGTTCCTCAAGCTCTCCCGGGTCCGCCGTGCTGGCAATGATCGGTTCAATGGCGTTATCAATTTTCGGGAATAACCACTTGAGTGCTGCCGCCCTGGATCGGGGCTTCAACGGGAACAGGCTATCCCAGTATTGATCAACCAGTTTGATCAACAGGTTTAACCCGGTCAGTAAGCCTTCTTTATGAGTGGTTTGATAATTGGCGTAGCACAACCAGCAAGCCAGCTTTAAATCCTTGGTTCGTTTTTCCAGGAGAGAATGGGATTGCAGTTGCACCCACTTCCAATCGACCTGCCCTGAGCTGTAAAGGCTGTTCTGCTTATGTATTTCCCGGTCTATTGCATCGTAGTCTTCTTCGTAGCGGAGGTCTTCACCCGAAGGGTTTGTGCTGCTGATAGGCTTTAATAACGATTCCATTTGCATATTAGAATTTCCGTATCATCCTCTAAATAAAAAAGGAATGGTTTTTCTTAATGAATGGATAAGTATTCAATTGAGTTAAATGTTTATTACTAACGTCAGTAAATCTGGTTGATAAGTAACCATGTCCGTTTATGAGTGGGTTGCTATTGCCTGGGCGCCTTTATTACCTAGGGGTGAGCATTATTATGCGGGTGATTGTGTTGTGTATATTGGTATTTATAACTAGTGCGTCCCAGTGAGAGATGTGTGTTTTTTTTCTGATTGTTATTTGATCATTGTTTATTATATTGGGTTTGATTTTAGTGATTTCTGGTCTCGTAACTGGTTTCTTTGTTTCCTGGGGTTTTCTATTTATATACAAAGGTTAAATTAAATTTTTACCGAACAGTTTCGATTGATTCAGCAGCAGTTGTTGTGGTTTGGTAGGAGGTTGTTTAATCATCGAAATACATATTTGTTAAATTATTTGGCATTTATGTTGAGGTTTTATATTTTGGGATGCTGTCTTTTTTCTTATTTAGTGACATTGATCACACTAGTGACTGTTGTATTGGTGAAGTCTGATGCAGGCGAAATTTTTTCTGAGGATTGGCTGGGTGACTAGCTGATGCTCTATTGAGCAGTAGAATAAGGTATTTTTTGATGGATAAGCCGGCAAAGTCCATGCAGGTGTGTTCTCTGGAGCGTCATTGCATAGAGTGGTTTTTTTTGGGGGATGACACGCAAGACGAGATATCCATTTTGATGGTGAGCGAGCCTTTTCATTGGGTAACAATAGGGGGAGAGGAGAGTGGGTTGCTGTTGAGGGGCTTCTAGTACAGTGGTACTTCTGAAAGGGGGGATTTCCAGGCTCTATATGAGGTTATGGTGAGATTGGGTCATGGTGCTTTTCTGTATTTTAAGTCTATTGTTGGTCTGTGGCGGTAATAAAGACATAAAAAAAGGCAAGGTTTATACCTTGCCTTTTTGCTGCCTGAACTGGCTACTTGCCGCGTCAGGCAGTGTGCAGCATTCTGTAAAAATTACAGAGCTACGATGTCTTCAGCCTGTGGGCCTTTCTGGCCTTGAGTTACAGTGAACTCAACCTTCTGGCCTTCAGCCAGGGTCTTGAAGCCATCGCCAACGATCTGTCTGAAGTGAGCAAATACGTCAGGACCGCCGTTTTCCTGAGCGATGAAGCCAAAGCCTTTTTCTTCATTGAACCACTTAACGGTACCGGTTGTTTTAGACATAGTCATATCCTGATTAAACAATTGTGATTGAGGCCTTGTGTAGCAAGGCTCGCAGAGCTGGAAGTGTTGCTATTAATATGAATAACAGGACGAAGTACTACGATTGGAACAACGAAATGCAGGCATAAATATCAAACTTACTTTCAAGCTCAAGCGATTATATACCGTTTTACTACCAAGGCAATGAGTATTTTACATCATTTTCAACCGGCTATTGATTTTATTCCTGCCCTGTCATGGGCTTTCTCCTGCGAGGATAAAGGCTGCAGATCCCTTAGTCAGCCTGAATAAAGGGCTGTCAGCTTCTTGACTTCATACTGCTGGAAACCTGTTTTTTATTTATCACAGACGTTTTTTATCAGCTGAAATGACTGCTTTTATGAGATTGCATGGAAATATTCACCATTACGAGTGCTTTCTGAGCGGCTGGAGTTCGGCACGATGCCAGGACTTTCTCAGACCCACAAGAAATCAGATGAAATATGCATCCGGGGGGAAAACGCTAACTAGAATTAATGCAATCAATTAAAAATCTGCCTTTAAAAAGCCGAACCAGCCAGGGATGGAAAACACAATGCTTTCGAGTAGCAATGGAAATATCATTGGTTATGTTTCTGACGCCAGTGGTCCTATTCAAGTTACTGATTCTAATGGAAATATTCGGGTGGTTCAGGTGGGTGATCCTATCTACCTGAATGAGACCGTTGAAAATGGCTCAGCTGCGGTGGTTGTTATTGAGCTGATTAACGGCCAGTTGGTCAATCTTGCGGTACAGCAGCAGCTGGTTATGGGGCCGGAAATTTTAAGTTTGTTTGAAGAAACGGCCGCCGGGGAAGAGGAAGACAGGGAGGTTAGCCCGGAAGAGGGAGAACGTGAGAGTGTACCCAGTTCAGCGGCTGAGTCGGATGAGAATGAGAATGCGGAAGGAAGTGAGTCGCCAACAGATAGCGGACTGAATGAGCAATTCATCATTGAGCGGGAAGATAGCACTTCAGAAGGGCCCGGGTCAGTAGAGGAGGCTGATCAAGAGAATGATGAAGCTCAGCAGGGCCAATCCACAAGCGAGGCACAGGCGCCCTTACCCACCGAAGAAGCCCAGACTTTTGAAATAGAGAGCCAGAGTTTTTCTGTGGATGAGAATGTGCTTTCAGATGGCTCTGTGATTGTTGGGAGTGTTAATGCCCAAACTCAGGGAGCGCAACGCGCCCTTACCTATGCCATAACGGGCGGTAATGACGAGGGCAAGTTCTCCATTGATCCACAGAGCGGTGATATTTCAGTGGTTGGGGAGCTGGATCATGAACTGACGAACAGCTTTGACCTGACCGTTCAAGTCACAGGTGCTGGTGGTGTCAGTGAAAGTGCCCAGGTATCGATTGCTGTCAATAACCTGAATGAAGCCCCGGATGCCAATGAAGATACCGGTTCTACCTATGAAAATGTAACTCTCCTTCTGGATGTGCTGGCGAATGACACAGATGTCGACCTAGATGATGATTCCGGAAATTTCAGGCTCGGTGCTGCGGATGTGGTGGATGGAAATGGCGATCCTGTCAGTGGCTATGGGTCGGTCAGCATTGTTAATAATCGGCTTGTTTTTAATCCTGGCACTGATTTTGAGGGTCTTTCTGAAGGGGCAACTGAAACCGTCAACATCCGCTATTCAATGTCGGATGACAGTGGAGCAACCTCAAGCTCCTCTGTCACCGTTAATATAACAGGAACCAATGATCGCCCTGTTGCTGAGTGGGTGTCCGCTGCTGCCAGCGAAGGCGGTGGGGTTGTATCTGGCCGCTTTTCTGCCACTGACCTGGACAGCTCAGACAGCCACTCTTTTTCCATAGTCACTCCACCGTCAGAAGGCACGGTGACCAACCATCAGGATGGAACCTTCAGTTTTGATCCGGGAGATCGCTTCCAGGATCTTTCTGAGGGTGAAACCAGAGAAGTGACATTCACCTATGTTGCTGTAGATAACTCGGGTACCAGCTCTGCCACCAGTAATGAACAAGCTGTCACCATCACCGTGACAGGTACCAATGACCAGCCGGTGGCTGAGCTTGTCAGCATTGATGCAATTGAAGACGGTTCTGTTGTATATGGTCGGTTTTCTGGAGCCGATGAGGACCACTCTGATACGCTCAGTTTTGCCATTTTGACTCAGCCCGGTGAAGGCACTGTTACCAACAATAACGATGGGACCTTCAGTTTTGAGCCGGGGAGTGCTTTTCAGGACCTGTCAGAAGGTGAGAGCCGTGAGGTGAGTTTCACTTATGTGGCTGTGGATGACTCCGGCGCTGCTAATGACACCAGTGAAGAGCAGACCGTTACCATCACCGTGACCGGTACCAATGACCAGCCAGAAGTCAGCCAGAGCATTTCTGCTGCCAGTGATGAAGAGGCAGCCCCCTATACGGTGAGCCTGCTTGATCATGCAACGGATGCTGATAGCAGCGCCCTGCTTTCTGTACCCCTTGATGACATAACACTGGTGAGTGGTGATGCCCGGGGTATTCAAATTGGGACGAGTGAGCTGCTGGTTCAGCCCGGTTCTTATAATCACCTGGCTGAGGGTGAACAGGAAGTCATCGTTTACAGTTATACCATTGATGATGGACAGGGAGGCTCTGTAGAGCAGAGTGCTTCAATAACTGTTGCCGGGACGAACGACCTTCCGACAGTCTCATCCGCAATTGCCATCGTTTCCTCAGAAGACAGCGACCAGATACAGATAGATCTGTTGAGTCATGCTACAGACGTTGATGAATCAGATGTTCTTTCTCTTCAGGCAGGAAGCTTGAACTTGTTATCAGGTGATGACAGTGGCGTTGGAATTTCGGACAACCTTCTGACGATAGAGTTATCTCCCTATCAGTACCTCCTTCCAGGAGAAAGCAATCTTCTTGAATACAGTTACACCATTGAAGATGGGAATGGCGGCACAGTTGTGCAAAAGGCGGTCATTACCATTACCGGCAGTAATGATGGCCCCCAGGTGACGGCATCAGTGAATGCAGAAGCCTCAGAAGATGACAGTACTTTCAGTGTCGACATGCTATCGGGGGTCACCGATGTGGATGATGCCCAGAACCTGTCTGTCAGCAATTTATCTCTGGTCAGTGGTGATGACCAGGGTGTCACCGTTTCAGGTAATCAACTTCAGGTGGATCCCTCCTTTTACCAGTCTCTGGCTGAGGGAGAGTCTGAGTCCCTGGTTTATGTGTTTGATGTAGAAGACGGGTCGGGGGGGAGCATCAGTCAGACAGCGGCCATTACTCTTCTGGGTACTAATGATGCCCCTGAGGTCAGTGCCCAGGTGATGGCCACCGCTGGTGATCAGGATAATATCTTTACCGTTGATTTGCTGGAGCACGCTTTTGATATTGATGCCAGTGATACCCTTTCAGTTCTTCCGGACAGTATTTCTCTGAGTGGAGGTAATGGTGCAGGTATTACTGTCAATGGGAATACCCTGAGCGTGAATCCGGCCGCTTACCGTTATCTGGCTGAGGGTGAGCAGGAGAACATTCGTTACGATTACACTGTATCCGACGGTAAGGGGGGGACCGTCCCCCAGTCTGTGATGATCACCGTTGACGGAAGCAATGACCAGCCAGTGGTGGAAAACGTCAATGTAGCAACGGCTGAAGACTCGTTGGTGACCGGAAGCTTCTCTGTGACCGATGAGGACGACTCTGACACTCACAGTTTTACAATTTTAACCCAGCCGGGTGATGGAACCGTTACCAACAATAACGATGGGACCTTCAGCTTTGATCCAGGCAGTGCCTTCCAGGAGCTGGCGGAGGGTGAAAGTCGTGAGGTGAGTTTCACCTATGTTGCCGTTGACAACTCGGGCTCTGCCAATGCTTCCAGTGAGGAAAAGACCGTTACGATCACGGTCACTGGTACCAACGATGAGCCAGAGGTCAGCCAAAGCATCGAGGTTGTCAGTGAGGAAGATGCTGATGCCTTTTCAGTAGACTTGCTTGAACATGCCAGTGATACCGATGGAAATGACAGTCTTTCTGTATCAGCAGACAGTATCACTCTGGTCAGTGGTGATGCCCGTGGCGTTCAGGTTGGAAGCAACCAGCTGCTGGTTCAACCTCATCTTTATAACAATCTGGCTGCTGGTGAACAGGAAACCATTGTTTACCGATACACCCTTGAAGATGGAGAGGGGGGCTCAGTTGAGCAGACGGCATCGATTACGGTGTCTGGCAGTAATGATGCACCTACCGTTTCTTCTGCGATTGCCGTTGTTTCGTCTGAAGACAGCGACCAGGTTCAAGTCGACCTGCTGAAAAATGCTGTGGATGTTGATGATTCAGACACCCTAAGCTTGAAGGGGGGAAGTATCAGCCTGGTTTCTGGTGATGACAGCGGGGTTGTTATTGTTGACAACGCCCTAACGTTAGAGTTGGAGCCATACCAGTACCTGGCCCAGGGTGAAACCAACCTTATCGAATATAGCTACATCGTTGAGGACAACAATGGTGGGGAAGTTGCCCAGAGGGCGATTATTACCATCACCGGAAGTAACGATGGTCCTCAGGTGACAGCATCGCTTAATGAGGAGGCTTCTGAAGATGACAGTGCTTTCAACGTCAACCTGCTTTCAGGGGTGAGTGATGTTGATGACGCTCAAAGCCTTTCTGTCAGCAATTTATCGCTTACCAGTGGTGATGACCGTGGAGTTACGGTTGCGGGTCATGAATTGTATGTGGATCCGACTTCTTACCAGTCTCTTTCAGAAGGTGAGTCGGAGTCCCTGGTTTATGTGTTTGATGTGGAAGACGGTTCAGGAGGAACAATAAGCCAAACCGCCGCTATTACTATTACAGGAACGAATGATAAACCCATTGTTGAGTCGGCCAGTATTCAGGCAATAGAGGATACTATTTTTCTAGAAGGTCGCTTCCTGGCAACCGATACAGACAATTCTGACACACACTCTTTTAATATTATCAGCCAGCCATCTGAAGGGCTGGTGATTAATAATGGTGATGGCTCTTTCAGTTTCAATCCTGGCAGTGGTTTTCAGGACCTGGGGGTGGGTGAGACCCGTGAAGTCACTTTTACCTATGAAGCGGTTGATGACTCTGGCGCTGCCAATGACACCAGTGAACCTGAGGTCGTTACGATTACAGTCACTGGAACCAATGACCGACCAATAGCGGAGCTTGTTACAGGTGCTGCAGTTGAAGGTGGTTCGGCAATTACGGGAGAATTCGCCGCTTCTGATCTTGATTCTACCGACAGCCACTATTTCGAAATTTTAAGCCAGCCTGATGAAGGGACTGTGATCAATAATGAAGACGGAACCTTCAGTTTTGATCCAGGCATTGAATTTCAGGATCTTGGAGAAGGTGAGACCCGTGAGGTCACATTTACCTATTCAGCGATCGATGACTCTGGAGCGAATAATGCCACCAGTGAGGCTCAGACGGTAACCATTACGGTGACCGGTATAAACAACCAGCCGGTGGCAGAAGTGATTAGCATATCCGCCACTGACGGTGGCAACGCGGTGACTGGTAACTTTGGAGCCATTGATACAGACGACAGCGACGCACACACCTTCGCTGTTTTGAGCCAGCCCTCTCAGGGAACCGTCGTTAACAACAATGATGGTACCTTCAGTTTTGATCCAGGCACAGATTTTGTCGATCTGGCTGATGGGGAAAGTCGTGAAGTTACATTTACTTATCATGCGGTTGATGACTCAGGGGCTGCCAATGCCACCAGTGAGCCACAAACGGTCACAATTCTGGTATCCGGTTCCAACAGCCAGCCTGTTGCTGAAGTGGTGAGCATCAGTGCTCAGGAAAATGGTGCGTTGGCCACGGGTGAGTTTGTTGTTACTGATGTGGACACTTCCAACACTCATAGCTTTAACATCCTCAGTCAACCCGGTGAGGGGGTTGTGGTCAATAATGGAGATGGTTCCTTCAGCTTTGACCCCGGTACTGATTTTCAGGAGCTTGCTGAAGGTGAAACCCGTGAGGTGACGTTCACGTATGAGGCAGTGGACGACTCTGGAGCTGAAAATGCTACCAGTGAGCCGAAGAGCGTTACGGTGACTGTAACGGGTACCAATGACCAGCCTGTTGCTGAAGTAGTGAGTGTCAGCTCCGTTGAAGATGGAGCTGTCATTACTGGCGAGTTTGCAGTGACAGACCTGGACAATGCTGACACCCATAGCTTCACCGTTCTGGATCAGCCGGCAGAAGGCAGTGTTGTCAATAATGATGATGGTACCTTCAGTTTCAATCCTGGAAATGATTTTCAGGATCTTGCTGAAGGTGAAACCAGAGAAGTGACGTTTACCTATGCAGTGACAGATGACTCCGGTGCTGATAACGACACCAGTGAGGCCCAGACGGTCACCATTACGGTAACCGGAACTAATGACCAGCCTGAAGCCGAGGTAGTCAATATTACCGCTCAAGACGGCGGTAATGCCGTGACGGCTGATTTTTCTGTAACGGATGATGATAGCTCTGATACACACACCTTTACGATTTTGACCCAGCCAGCAGAAGGTGCGGTCATCAATAATGACAACGGCACTTTCAGTTTTGACCCCGGTTCCGATTTTGAAGATCTGGCTGAAGGTGAAACCCGGGAGGTGACTTTCTCCTATACGGTGGAAGATAGCTCTGGTGCGGCCAATGGAACCAGCGATGCACAGACCGTCACCATCACTGTGACAGGGAGTAATAACCAGCCTGTAGCAGAAGTGGTCAGTGTCAGCGGCACAGAAGATGGGGATGCGGTGACGGGGCAGTTTCAGGTAGCAGACCTGGACCTCACTGATTCTCACAGTTTCAATATTCTTACCCAGCCTGTTGAAGGGAGTGTGACCAACAATAATGACGGCTCTTTCAGTTTTAATCCTGGCAATGACTTCCAGAACCTGTCGGCCGGCGAAACACGAGAGGTAACGTTTACTTATGAGGCCGTAGATGACTCAGGTACTGATAATGCTGCCAGTGACCCCCAGACTGTCACTATTACAGTTACGGGAACGAATGATAAACCTGAAGTGGAAGTATTCAGTATTAATGCCACGGATGGCAGCAATGCTGTTACAGCCAGCTTTGAAGTATTAGACCCCGACAGTGAAGACAGCCATACCTTCACGATTCTCAGTCAGCCAGATGGAGGCATATTAACCAACAACGGTGATGGTACCTTCAGCTTTGATCCAGGCAGTGATTTTGAGGATTTGGCCGGAGGGGAAACACGAGAGGTAACGTTTACCTATGTGGCAGAGGACGACTCTGGATTAGATAACGCTACCAGTGAGTCAAATACAGTCACGATCATCGTCGCAGGAACTAACAGTCAGCCTGTTGTGGAAGTTCTGTCATCCAGTGCAATTGAAGATGGCAATATCATTACGGAAAACTTTGCTGTAACGGATGATGACTCCAGTAACTCCCATACCTTCAATATTGTCAGTCCACCAGCAGAAGGCGTTGTCATCAACAATGATGATGGCAGTTTCAGTTTCAGTACAGGAACTGATTTTCAGGATCTGGCGGACGGAGAAACCCGTGAAGTGACTTTCAGCTATGTAGCTGTTGATGATTCCGGGGCGGATAATGCCACCAGTGAGCCAAAAACCGTCACCATTACCGTGACTGGCACCAATGACCAGCCAGTGGCCGATGTGGTTAGCGTGGATGCTGAAGAAGGGGGAAGCGCGGTCACGGGTACTTTTGCCGTAACCGATGGAGACAGCTCAGACACTCACACCTTCAATGTTGTCAGCCAGCCCACGGAGGGAACCGTCACCAATAATGATGACGGCACCTTCAGCTTTGATCCAGGCAGTGATTTTCAAGATTTGGCAGAGGGTGAGACCCGTGAGGTGACCTTTGACTATGAGGCGGTGGACGACTCAGGAACCGCCAACGCCACCAGTGAGGCGAAGACCGTCACCATCACCGTGACAGGTACTAACGACCAGCCGTTGGCGGATGTGGTCAGTGTAGATGCTGTCGATGGGGGCGCAGCGGTGACCGGCAGCTTTGTGGTCGCGGATGCTGATAGCAATGACAGTCACAGCTTTACCATTGAGAGCCAGCCGGCAGAAGGGACACTGACCAATAATGATGACGGTACCTTCAGCTTTGATCCGGGCAGTGATTTCCAGGATCTATCGGAAGGTGAAACCCGAGAGGTGACGTTTACCTATGTAGCCACTGATGATTCAGGAGCCGCCAATGCCAGCAGTGAGGCAAAAACCGTCACCATCACCGTGACCGGCACCAATGATCAGCCGGTGGCGGAAGTTGTTGAAGAAATGACAACCAAAGTTGATGTATTAACTGGTAACTTCCTGGTTACGGATGGCGATAGTGGTGATAGTCATACCTTCAATATTCTCAGCCAGCCAGCGAAGGGTACACTTGTTAACAATAATGATGGCACTTTCAGCTTTGATCCTGGGAATGAGTTTTCCGATCTGGACAGCAGAGAAAGTGAGGATGTTACATTTACGTATGAAGCGGTAGACGATTCAGGTACCGCCAATGCCACCAGTGACCCACAAACAGTAACGATCACAGTGACAGGAACTAATAACCAGCCAGTCGCAGAGGTTGTTAGTATTCATGTCAATGAAGACAGTAACTCCGTCATGGGCTTCTTCAATGTCACTGATGAGGATGCAGGAGACAGTCACTCTTTTGAAATATTAAGCCAGCCCGCTGAAGGTACCATAGTTAATAACAATAACGGCACCTTTACCTTTACACCAAACCGTACTTTCCAGGATCTGGATAGTGGTGAAACAAGGCAGGTAACATTTACCTATGTAGCAGTAGATGATTCCGGTGCTGCCAATGCCTCCAGTGAGGTACAAACAGGGACTGTGACGGTTCATGGTGCAAATGAGCAGCCAGAAACCGTTTATTTATCTGATTTATCCGTTTCTGAAACCACCAATATTTACAGCGATGAATTCAAGCATGATGTTTATACCCAGGGAAAGAGCATAAACATTGATGGTACCTATTACGAAAAAGGGATCTATCAACACCCCGCTGATAATGCTGTCAGTACTGCAACCTATGATTTGCCGGAAGGAGCCACCAGTTTTTCGGCAACACTGGGTATGTTGTCCAGCGGCTCCGTCAGATTCAGTGTTCTGCTTGATGGTCAGGTGGCTTATCAAAGCGGCACAATCACTTCCAGCTCAGACAAGATTCCTGTCAATGTGAATGTCAATGGTGCCAGTGAGCTGACGTTACAGGTTGACTCGCTAGGTACTAATAACTCGGATCATGCCATCTGGGCCGATGCGAAACTATCAGTTGTACCTGGTGAAAACATTGCACCTTCGGACTTAACCCTGGGCGTTGCAACAACAGATGAGTTTGCCCTTCACCAGAATACTGCGAGCACCCAGTACGATCCTCAGGTAACGGCTCTGGATAACGGTGGTTTCCTGGCGGTCTGGACAAACCAGAATTCCAATGCTTCCACAGGCGGTGATGGGAGCAATTATTCCATTAAAGCGCGGTTGTTTGATGCAGATGGTCAAGCCTCTTCTAATGAGTTCCTCATAAATCAGACAACCTACCACCATCAACTGCATCCTTCTGTGACCACACTGGCTAATGGCGACACATTGGTTACCTGGTCCAGCTATCATTCGGGCTCCAATTACCGACTATATGGCCGCCGGTTTGATGAAGATGGTAATGCAGTGACGGGAGAGCTGACTCTTTTCGAATCTGCAGGAACCCAGCATTATGATTCGTCTATCTCTGCACTGGCTGATGGAGGGTATCTGGTCAGTTGGGAAGATTCGAGCCTGGATGGTTCCAGTGCGGGAATTTACGCTCAACGTTTTGATGCGGATAATCAGGGGTTTGGGCAGTTTAAGGTCAATTCATATACCACAAACAGCCAGCATAACCCTGTCACATCTGGACTTGCCGATGGCGGCTATGTTGTTGTCTGGAATGGACGGGGTCCTGATCAGGCTGGTGATGATGGTATTTACCTCCGACACTATAATGCTAATGGCGAGACACTTCATGAAGCTGCCGTTAATACCACTCTTACTGGTACGCAGAGTAATGCTCAAATAGTCGCTCTGGCTGAGGGTGGCTATGTAGTTACATGGCAGAGTGACCACAGTGGCAGTTATAACCTTTACGGTAGAACCTATAACGCTGATGGCGAAGCCGAAGGTGATGAATTCCTGCTCTTTGAGAATGCTAACTCTAATACCAACAATGATGTTACCGCACTGGATGACGGTGGATTCCTGATCAGCTGGTATGAAGATTACGATGTCTATGCACAGCGTTTTGATGCTGGTGGTGATGCTTCAAGTGATGTTTTCCGGCTGCATGACCGGAAAGGAGATACCCAGAATAACTCCAACCTGGATGTGCTTTCTGACGGTCGTGTAGTTGCTGTCTGGCAGTCCGGTGTTCAGGATGGCAGTGGTGATGGCGTTTATGCCAAAGTCATTGCCGTGAACGGGCTTGTTAAGGACAGTGCTGCTAATGGCGTTACTGTTGGGCGGGTCGTTGTGGATGATCCAGACTTTGGGGAGGATCATGTTTTTGAATTAGAAGACGACGCTGGTGGGCGGTTTGTTATCGATTCAGAAACGGGCTTTATTACCATCTCAGATGCCGATCAGATTGACTATCAAGACAATACCAGCCATGACGTTTCCGTTACGGTGACGGATAAGGTTGGCCACACCATTACTAAAACTCTGACTATTGAGGTTGCACCTTCCAGTCGTGCACCGGAAAGCCTGAAACTGGTGAGGGATGAAAGTGATGAGTTTGCCTTGAATGAAAAGACCACTGGAGACCAGTTAGAACCGGTGGTCACCGCACTGGATGATGGTGGTTTTCTGACTGTGTGGACTAACCGTAATGCTACTGCCTCTACAGGAGGAGATGGCAGCAGTTACTCAGTTAAAGCACAGCGTTTTGATGCTGATGGTCAGGCGGTTGGCAATGAATTCCGGGTAAATCAGAGTACAAGTAGCACTCAACAACACCCTTCTGTGACAACGCTTACCAATGGTGATGTACTGGTTACATGGACTTCTGCTCATTCCGGAAAATACCGAACCTATGGTCGTCGATATGACGAGGACGGCAATGCCCTGACAGGGGAGTTTACACTTTTCCAAAGCTCCGGCGACCAGCAATACCAGCCAGAAGTTACTGCCCTGGAAGGCGGGGGATATCTTGCAACCTGGCATGATTCAACGTTGGATGGTAGTAACAATGGTGTCTATGCCCAGCGGTTTGATGCAGATAATAATGGTCTTGGCCAGTTTCGGGTTAATACCTATACGGCGAGCCACCAGGATCTTCCTGATGCTACCGGGCTTCCTGATGGTGGATACGTCATCGTCTGGGATGGTCGCGGGGCCGATCAGACCGGCGATGACGGTGTGTACCTGCGCCACTACAGTGCGAATGGTGAAACGCTGCTGGAAACAACTGTCAGCAACACAGTGGCAAGTACCCAGTATCGTGCACAGGTCACAACTTTGGCTGATGGCAACTACGTGGTCAGCTGGTCGTCCTATCAAGATGGTTTTTATAATGTGTATGCCCGGGTTTTTGATGGGCAGGGGCAGTCAGTAGGTGATGAGTTCCAAATCAGCAATTATGATTCAACTCATGGATATAATTCCGACATCATTGCTCTGGATGATGGGGCTTTTCTAAGCACATGGTATGCGAGTAACACTGAAGGCTCTAATAACGAGGCATACGTACAGCGTTATGATCAGGACGGCTCACCCATTGGCGAGGTCTTTAGAGTTAATGATTATCAAGGGGCAGGCCAGGGATCTCTGACGTTTGATATTTTGTCTGATGGTCGTTTAGTGGCTGTCTGGCAGTCAGGTGGTGGTCAAGATGGAAGTGGTTACGGCGCATTCGGCAAGGTGATCGCCCTTGACGGTCCTGTTAGCGAGCGAGCAAAAGCTGGAACCTCAGTAGGACGGGTTGAAGTGACTGATCCTGACCTGGGGGATCAACATCAATTTGTTCTGGAAGACAACGCTGGTGGCCGTTTTGCCATTGATGAGGATACGGGGGTTATCAGTGTTGCCAATCCAGCATTAATTGATTACGAAGAAAATACCAGTCATGAACTGTCGGTTAAGGTAACTGATGGAGCTGGTCTTACTTTAACCCAGACCCTCACCATAGATGTTGCTCCGGGTAATCATGCCCCAGCCACTATCCGTTTAGGGATGGTTGATAGCGGTGAGTTTGCAGTCAATCAATACACTTCCGGTAATCAGGACGACCCTCAGCTGACGGCTCTGGACAATGGCGGCTTTATGGCGGTCTGGGTTAACCAGAATGCCAGTACATCAGCGGGTGGGGATAACAGTAATTATTCGGTCAAGGCCCGCTTATTTGATGCGGATGGCCAGCCTCAGGGTAATGAAATCCTGATTAATCAGACCACTTATCACCATCAGTACCTGCCTTCAGCCACCACTCTGACCAATGGTGAAGTGCTGGTGACCTGGAGTTCCTATCAGTCCGGCTCAGCCTACCGGGTTTATGGCCGTCGGTATGATGAAGACGGTAATGCACTTACCGGTGAATTTACATTGTTCGAAAGTGCCGGAGGTCATCAGTATCACCCTGAAGTCTCCGCTCTGGCGGATGGTGGTTATGTAGTGAGTTGGCATGATTCAAGCCAGGACGGCAACGGTAATGGTGTTTATGCCCAGCGATTTAATGCAGATGACGAAGGGCAGGGGCAATTTAAAGTAAACAGTTACACCACGGGCCACCAGGATCACAAAGACGTCGCGGGGCTCAGTGATGGTGGCTATGTCATCGTCTGGGATGGGCCCGGTGAAGGCCAGACCGGAAATGATGGTATTTACCTCAGGCAATATGCTGCCAATGGCGAAACCGTTCAGGAAATCGCCGTTAACAACACTGTTTCAGGAACCCAGTACAACCCAAGAATTACAGCGTTGGCAGACGGTGGCTATCTTATTACCTGGAGCTCCAACCAGAACGGAGCCTATGATGTTTACGGTCGCCGATACGATGCTGAGGGCAGGCCTCAGGGCATCGAATTTAAAATCAACCCGGAGTCGTCTCAACACGAATACAACAGTGATGTTCTCAGTCTGAACGACGGTGGGTTTATTGTCAGCTGGAATGCCCAGCACATGGACGGGGCTGATTATGAAGCCTATGCCCAGCGCTATGATGTTGATGGGGTGAAGGTTGGGGATAGCTTCAAGCTCAATGATTACATGGGCAATAACCAGCAGAATGCCCGTCTGGAGCAGTTGGAAGATGGTCAGATTGCGGCTGTGTGGCAGTCCAATGGCCAGGATGGCAGTGGTTGGGGTATTTATGGGAAGGTGCTGGCCCTTGATGGTTCAGTAAAAGAAGGGGTTGCTTCTGGAACCGCGGTAGGTCAGGTCAATGTGGATGACCCTGATTTTGATGACCAGCATCAGTTTGCTCTGGTTGATGACGCTGGTGGCCGCTTTATGATTGATGCGGATACCGGTGTAATCAGCGTTGCTGATCCAGATTTGATTGATTACAGCGAAGACACCAGCCATGACCTATCGATTCAGGTGACCGACAGTGCCGGGCATACACTTACCCAGACCTTGAGTGTTGATGTTACGCCCAGTAATCGGGCTCCGGCCAGCATGAGCCTGGAAAGAGTGGAGTCGGATGCCTTTGCGTTGCATACCTTCACCTCCGGGGGGCAGGTTCATCCGGTTATTACCGCTTTGGACGACGGCGGATTTCTTTCTGTCTGGACAACGAGAAATGGCAGTGCTTCTACGGGTGGGGATGGCAGTAACTATTCAGTGAAAGCCCAGCGGTTTGATGCCGATGGGCAGCCTGCAGGAAATGAGTTCCAGATTAACCAGTCCACTTACCATCACCAATACCAGCCTTCAGTCACGACCTTAACCAATGGTGACGTTTTGGTTACCTGGACCTCTTATCAGAATAATGCCAACTATCGGGTCTATGGTCGCCGATTTGATGATGAAGGCAATGCCCTCAGTGGTGAGTTCACGCTGTTTGAAGGAGCTGGCAGCCATCAGTATGAAACGGATGTTACTGCCCTGGAAGATGGCGGTTATCTGGTCAGCTGGCAAGACTCTTCGCTGGATGGAGATAATTATGGGGTCTTTGCTCAACGATTTAATGGGGATGATGAAGGCCAGGGGCAGTTCAGGGTAAACAGTTATACCAGCAGTACCCAGAACTGGCCTGATACAGCCGGTCTTGCAGACGGTGGTTATGTGGTGGTCTGGCAGGGGCGGGGAGCAGATCAAACCGGCAACAATG
>NZ_JBLYZI010000058.1:0-35749 GCF_057680865.1 Endozoicomonas sp. Z74 | reverse complement strand
AAGAACGCCAATGGAAACTCTGATAGATGGCAAAGAGATCTGGAAGGAAAAATTTGTAGCCTGAATTTGACCTGACAGACACCCTCTGAAAAATCGGTGACTGTCAGATCAGGTCTGAACTACTACAGATTATTCTTTCCTTGAAGAACCTCCCACAGCGTTGATCAGACTACGGATTGAAGACTTGAAGTCTTCAATGGCTGTCGTTCCCAGCTTTCTCAGATCCGCCAGATGGGGCTCCGCCTTATCGAAGTACTCATCCAGATGATCCACCTCCTCATGCTGCATCTCCAGGCGCTCATCCTCCAGTTCCTGTTCAAGACGATGCAGGGTAGCCTTTGCTTCCTTGATCTGTGCTTTCAGCTCCTTACGATGAGCCTTGTATTCCTTGAGCGTGGTCATAACGATCTCCTCAGGCTGTGATTGCAATTAATATCCCGGGCAGGACGAAAAACACACCGATGACATAGACCAGAACCATCCACTTATTTCGACTGGCGACCTGGGCAAAACGTCGGGCTATTCGAGGGGGAATATTACGCAGAAAACGAATGCTGTAAATCAAAATCACCGCAGACACATTGAATAACAGGTGCACCAGGGCAATTTGCAGCGCAAAAAAGGCCATACTCCCCTGAACAGCCGTTGCCGCCAGCAAGGCGGTAATGGTCGTTCCAATGTTAGAGCCAAGAGTAAATGGATAAACCTCCTTAAGCTTGAAAATACCATTACCCGCCAAAGGTACGATCAGGCTGGTACAGGTGGATGAAGACTGTACTGCAATGGTCATCAACATCCCTGAGAATATACCCGTTATGGGTCCCTGTCCTACTGCCTTATGGAGAATTTGCTTGGCACGACCAACCATCAGGCTTTTCAGCAGTTTTCCCAGATAAATGATGGATAGAAAAATAAAGGCCAGTCCCGTGAGGGCCAGAAATACACCGGCCCATAGGTCAGGAAATGAACTGTAGATGCCCTTGAAGACATCCACGGCAGGAGCTGTGGCAGCCTTGACAAAATTCAGCCCCTTCAGACTGACGGTATCCCCTCCCACCAGCATATGGGCCAGGTAAGCAGACGTTTTTTGCAGATAGCCCGTCATTACCTCAAGAGGCAGAAAGATAATCACCGCCATGAGGTTGAAAAAATCATGGACAGTGGCGGCGGAGAATGCCCGGCGAAACTCTTTCTTCTTGCCAACGTGCCCCATGCTGACCAGGGTATTGGTCACAGTGGTACCGATATTGGCCCCCATAATCATGGGTATCGCCGTCTCAACCGGGAGACCTCCCGCCACCAACCCCACTATGACGGATGTGACGGTACTGGAAGATTGGACAACAGCGGTAGCCAGAGCCCCCGTCACCAACCCCATCACTGGATTGGTGGCAAAGGCAAACAGCTGGCGGGCTCCTTCCGCTCCACCGGATGCCCACTTGAAACCAGAACCAATCATTCCAACCGCCATCAGCAATAGATAAATCATGACTGCGACGGAAAGCCACTGAAGAGCCTGGCTTCTCGCGGGAGCTGGCGTGGCTGCATAACTGGGTTGCATCTGAATGTCCTGCAGGGAGTAAACAATAGGTATCAGGTATGAGATAGCCTGAAAAATAGGATGTTAAAACACAATAATAACCACCAGCCCCATCTCAGGCGCCCATGGTTTTCAGAAGGTGACAAGGATAAAGAAACCGGACCGGACTCTCAAGCAGAGCAAATAACAGAAATCACCCTGCGTAACAGGAAATCATACTGTGATTGGGCCTGCTACCCTGCCAGATTTTATCCACTCTGGAAAATTTAGCTTGAAGCGCCCAGTTCTCCATCATCGATAGGGTTTCAGGAAAGTCCTTGGTGCTCACATGCTCATATAGCAGAGGCATTTCTTCCTTATTCAGAGACGTCCATTCCTCCACAACGCAGGGAATGTAGGCTTCCAGAAATTGCTGCCTGGACTGTCCACTGGAACGGAAAATATCATAAATAATCAGCCTTCCACCCGCTGCCAGACAATTGCGGGCAAGAACGAAAAACATCTGTTTTTCTTCAGCGGATAAGTGGTGCAGGGAAAATCCGATCAGAATCACGTCATAGCGATCTGGGCTTTGCTTCAGATACTCCAGCAAGTCCATCCCATAAAACGCGCAGGAAGCACCATGCTCCTGCAGACGCACCCGGGCACAATCAAGGGCACTGGGTGCTACATCCACCCCCACATACCGGACTTCTGAAAAACGAGCCGATAAGCGATGAAAGACCTCCGCATCTCCACACCCCAGATCAAGAAGATCCTGGCAGTTTTTACCGGCAGAAAGCTCAGTTTCCAATACGGCAGCGATCTGAGTATGTTCCAGGTAATCATTATCAATGATCTTCCTGTAGATACTCCACTGCTGAAAGATCTCGTCCACACCTGCTCCCGCTGAATAACATCAAAGCACTCAGCATAGCGCAAACCCTGAACAACGATGACCGCAGGCTTTTTATTCCCGCATACAGCACTCTTCTTTCAGGAACTCAATCACTTTGTCCAGCTGACCGTATTGGGGCAGACAGAAAAGGGTCCGGCCTTCTCTGTGCTGACGGACCAGCCCCACCTTCACCAATGCAGAGAGATGGTGAGAGAGCGTGGAACCAGGCACACTTAGCTCCTCCTGCAAACGACCCACCGCCAGTCCATCATGACCCGCCTTCACCAGATGTTTGAAAATCGCCAGCCGGGTTGGGTGTCCCAACTCTTTTAATATTCCGGCACTGGTCTCAAGGTCCATAGCACCTCCTTAAAAAACCGCTCTGTGAGCCGCACAGTCTACTCAAAAGCACAGATTATTTCGATATTTTTAGAAATATATTGACAGGGATACGCCAACATCTTAATTTCCGCATTTCCAGAATTATAGTTTTTATTAATGAGGAACTCATCCCATGCTCCAACATACCCTCCAAATGTTCTTATTCCTGACTGTGGAGCTCACAGCACTTTTTCTGGCCATCAGCTATCTGGTAGGCATTGTGCAGACTTACATTCCACCGGAGAAAATCCAGGGGATTCTCAGCTCAAGAAATGGTAAGGGGTATATCCTGTCAGCGTTACTGGGCTCCATTACCCCATTCTGTTCCTGCTCAACCATCCCCTTTCTGAAAGGGCTCCTCAGAGCCAGAGCGGGGTTTGGGCCAATGATGGTATTTCTATTTGCCAGCCCTCTTCTGAATCCCATCATTATTGGCCTGTTTGCAGTCACCTTCGGGCTTAAAGTCACCTTTTTCTATTTTGGAATGGCCATGGGTGTCTCTGTGCTGGCAGGCTTTCTTCTGGAAAAAGCCGGGTTCGAGCAACACATTAAACCAGAGGCCTGGCACACACCCGGGAACAAGTGCGGTTCAGGCTGCTCCTCCAGTAAAAAAACCACCAATAAATGGGTAAAAGTCGCTCAAAATACCTGGTCAGACTTCAAAAAAGTCCTTCCCTACCTGATGGTGGGTATTCTCATTGGCTCGGTCATTTATGGCTTTATGCCCACAGACTTCATTGCCAGAATCGCCGGGGAAGATAACTTGCTGGCAATTCCTCTAGCAGCTGTTATTGGTATTCCCCTTTACATCAGGGCGGAAGCAGTAATCCCTCTGAGCTCTGCGCTGGTGGCAAAAGGGATGGGACTGGGGGCCGTTATGTCATTGATCATTGGGAGTGCAGGAGCCAGCCTCACGGAAGTGATACTGCTCAAATCCATTTTCAACAACAAACTTGTGGCGGCCTTTCTTACGGTGATTTTGACCATGGCGACTCTTTCGGGAGTTGTCTATACACTGCTGTTCTGACCCGCCATCACTGATCGCCCTTCCTTTGGTTCAGTTTTACAGAGTGAAGAACGTAATGGGGCCTGATAACCACAGCGTTTTCAGAGGCTATTCAGGCCTCTTGATGACATACAATAAGCTCAAACCCGAAATGATGGGAATAGACCATTGTCTTATTGGCTACGGTTGCAGTTGTATCGTAAAGTATCCCTCGCAAGCTATAAGAAACGGGCTAATGGATAGCCATTATAAAGCAGCTAGCCACAAAAGAATGACCGGATAAAGGAGTACGGTTATGGCAACAGGAGTACAGCAGCCAACAGCTTTCTCAGGCGGAACACCCGCCTGCTCATCGCTTCCTGAGAAAAGCCAGTCCCAGGCATGCCCTGCTTTTGGTCGTAGCGTTTTTCGCCGGAATCAGCCAGGGCGAATACCCGTCAGGAGGGGCTTTGCTGGAAAAACAAGGGCTCGCTTTCAGAAAACGTCACTTACGGAAAACAGCAAGCCCACCACAGTGGCCACTGCCAGACCTGTCATGAGGCTGAGCAGGGGAAAAATCAAATCTACTCCCATTAACGCCAACAGCTTTCGACGTCGCTTATCCTACAGCATCAAACGCATGAGAGGCTGGACTGGCTGCTACCGGGCATATCTGGACAAAATGCAAGCTAAAGAGCAGGCCCGGCTGGCTGATCGGATGAAGGTTGAATACAAAATGCCGGTCAACCTCCTCAACAAAATCATTCGTGGTACCACCAAGGATGAGTTCGACCGGATGGTTCAGTGGAGCACTATTGCAAAACAAGCTGCTCAGCCAGGAAAGCGCTGCACAATCATCCAGCCTTCTCCTAAAAGCGACCAGGCTACCGAGAGCCCCAAACGCAACCGGTTTATAAAGCCTAAAACGGTTAAAGCTGAGCAAGCCCTGGCGCAGAAAACTGGATATGACCAAGACCAAACGCAGCCAACCGGCGCTGGTGTTGAAAAGTTACACCCGCCTGAACGAAGACGGTGACAAGCTTGTGGAGCAGGCTACCATTGAACAGGCCAGAGACATGGTCAGTAAGGTCAGCGACCTGATATTTACTCTGGATAAGATTCACTTTCATCAGAAAATTAATGATCAGCTCGCAGAAAGAAGGTCGGTTAAATTGCAAGCGGCCAAGGCCTCTGGTGAGTCCCTGAAAACCCTGGAAAGAAGAAAGGCTGAACTTGACGCTGCCATAGCCGGATATACTGCCGAATTAAATGCTGTTTTTTTAGAAGCCTACAAGGTTCGTTCAAAAGAACTGATTGAGGTATCCGGACATGATCCAGTATTGAAAAAGGACTTAAACGAATATATAGCCTCAAGTGCCACAATGACAGAGTCCGACCGTAAGGATAAGCTCGACACCCTCAGGCAAAGAATGATAGAAAGTGACAAAGCAGCTGCCGCTGGATGAAGCGACTTCCCGGGCCAAGGGTAAAAGAGAACCGCTTGCATCAGCCCGCTAAGCAAAAGCTAAAGCAAACGGTTTTTTCCATAAAAGCCCCAGGTGCCCGTCAGGAAATTTCGGACACCTGCAGAATCATCCCCCGGCACCCGATCACCCGAATCCGGTTTCCTTCCTTGATCTCATGGTCTGTTTCCACTTTCCAGAAGGTATCCCCAATCAGCAATCGGGACTGACCACAGGGCAGCGATTGCTCCAGAACCTGAGTATGCCCGACCAGTTGTGAAGCCCGGTTGTTCAACTCCGGATAATCATTGCGGTTATTCACGCTTCGGAAAAGCTTCCAGTACGCCAGGGTAAATACCAGACTGCTCAAGCCAAAAAGAATCAACTGGGCAGGCCAGCCAGTGCCTGGAACAAGCCACAGGTACAATGAAACCAGGGCCGCCCCCAGAGCAGAGCCCAGAAGAAAACCGCCGGCTCCCAGCGCTTCAAGCCCAAGGAACAGAAAAACCAGAATCAGCCAGTGCCAGGGCTGCACATCCAGGAAAAAGTCCATATTCATCCTTTCCTGCTGGTCGCTTCTCCCACCAGCTCTTTAATTCCTGCCAGAGAACCAATCACATTACCGGCCTCCAATGGCATCATGATGACTTTATTATTGTCAGCAGAAGCCACTTCCTTCAATGCATCCACGTATTTTTGCGCCACAAAATAATTAATGGCCCTGGGATCACCCTCAGCAATGGCTTTAGAGACCGCATCGGTTGCCTTTGCTTCTGCCTCCGCCAGTCGCTCCCGTGCCTCCGCTTCACGTTTGGCGGCCTCCAGCTCGCCCTCTGCCTTGAGAATCTGAGCCTGCTTTTCACCTTCAGCCACTTTAATAGCCGCTTCCCGGGCACCTTCAGCTTCAAGAATCTGTGCCCGCTTTTCACGTTCCGCTTTCATCTGCCGGGCCATGGATTCCACCAGGTCAGCGGGTGGAGCAATATCCCGAAGCTCAATCCGGGTCACTTTCAGACCCCAGGGGTCCGTGGCCTCATCCACTTTGGTGAGCAGCTGGACGTTAATACGGTCCCGGTTGGACAGCATGTCATCCAGCTCCATGGAACCGAGCACCGCCCGGATATTGGTCATCACCAGATTTTTCATGGCTCGGTCAAGATCGTTCACTTCATAGGAAGCTTTCACCGCATCCTGAACCAGATAAAAACAAACCGCATCCGTGGTCACCTGGGCATTGTCCGAACTGATGACCTCCTGGGGTGGAATATCAAGAACCTGCTCCATCATATTGATTTTCTTACCCACTGAGTCAATAACCGGCACAATAACATGCAACCCCGGCGGCAGGGTCCGGGTGTATTTGCCAAACCGCTCAACGGTGTAGTTAAACCCCTGGGGCACCATTCGAACCCCTGTTGCAATGAGCACCGCTATCAGGGCGACAAAGACAATGGCGGTAATTTCCATCCCCATAAAAAGGCTCCTGTCTTCCAGTCCCAAAGGGAGAGGTGTTTAATTAAAATGAGTGTGCAGCATGCCTGAAAAGCACTGACGAGCCAAGCAAGACATAGCTGCTAAGTTCCATTCAGAACACTATTTCATACCAAAACATTTCAGAATAAAGGCATAATTAAATGCCTCTTCCTCAATCCATTCATACCGTTTGCTGGCACCGGCATGCCCAGCGTGCATGTTTATATTCAACAGCAACAGGTTATGATCGGTTTTCAGCGCCCGCAACCTGGCGACCATTTTGGCAGGCTCCCAGTAAGTGACCTGCTCATCAGAAATACCCGAGTTAAACAGCATCGGAGGATAGGCCTTAGCCTGAATATTATCGTAGGGCGAGTACTTCAGAATGTACTCGTAGTCTTTTCTGCTTTTGACCGGGTTCCCCCACTCCTCCCACTCCGGCGGTGTTAATGGCAGGGATTCATCACTGATGGTATTGACTACATCCACAAAAGGCACATCCGCCACCACGCAGCCAAAGAGGTCAGGACGGAGGTTTGTCACCGCTCCCATTAACAGCCCTCCGGCACTGCCACCATTGATGGCAATGTTGCCCTTCCTAGTGTAACCCCGATTAACCAGGTGTTCCGTGGCATCAATAAAATCATAAAAGGTATTCATCTTATGGTGCATCTTGCCCTTCAGATACCACTCATACCCCTTATCATCCCCCCCACGAATATGGGCAATGGCGTATACAAAACCGCGGTTAACCAGGCTGAATCGCTTGGATGAAAAGCCCGCTGTCATCCCGTAACCATAGGAACCATAGCCATAAACCAGTGCCTTATGGCCGCCGTCCAGCTTCAGGCCTTTCTGGTGAATAAGGGTGACGGGAATCTCCTCTCCATCCCGGGCCAGGGCATATTCTCTTTTGACAATATACTTCTCCGGGTCAAAATTCGGTGTTTCACGGGTATACACCGCTTTGACCTGCCCGGAAATCAGGTTCAGCTCCATTACCGTACTGGGGCGTATGGGTGAGGAGTAATTCAGGCGGACGGTGGTGGCGTTATGATCCCAGTCACCGAAAAAGTCCAACTCATAGGCTTCATCGGGCATGGCAATATTACGACGACTGCCAGAACTCATATCCTGGATAACCAGCTCGTCCAGAGCTCTGGGATTGTTCTTCTGCTCCAGCACCAGATAACTGTTATAAAAACTCAGTCCGTTCAGGCTGATCTCTTTCTGTTCAGGAATAAATTCAACCCAGGACTTATGACCCCAGGCCTCTGTAGCCACCCTGGTTTTCATGATTTTGAAGTTATTGGCGCCCCCCAGGTTGGTCAGAATGTAAAAATGGCCCTGGTAGTGATCAAGATCAAATGTGACATCATCTCTGCCATGGGCAAACAGCTTGAACACTCCCGCCTTACCGTCAGTCATCCTGTCCGCCACATACAGAACCTGACTGGAGCCGCTCTTGAGAGTCAGCATCACATACTTCCGATCCGTAGTCTCGGATAGCCACATGAACATACTGTTGAATTCATCCGGCTTGGTGAAAATCAGTTCCTTTTTGGCCGGCCCCTGGTGGATGTTAATCCGATAGACGTTTTTCCCCCGGGAAAACTCATCTCTCTCAATCACGTACAGGTTGTCATCATCGGCCCAGAGAAAAGATCCATTGCTGTTGGGAAAAGCCCATTCCAGGTCTTTTCCGGTGTCCAGGTTCCTTACCTTGAATGTTCTTTCCATGGAACCGGTCAGGTTATAACCATAGGCCAGCCAGGTGTTGGCCCGGTTTGCAGCAGAAGGGCCGAACATATACAGCTCTTTGCCCTCGGCCTCTTTGTTAATGTCCATATAGACCTGCTCAGGAGCCTTCATACTGCCTTTTCTGCGACAGAGAATCGGGTAATTTTTGCCCTTTTCTTCCCTGGAATAATAAAAGAACTCCCCTTCCCTGACGGGCCAGGACTGATGATCCTCCTTGATACGGGAAAGGATATCGTTATACAGACCTTTCTCCACCCCTTTGTAGTCCGCCATCTGCTGGTCTTTATAGGCACTTTCGGCGGTTAAATAGCTGAGCACCTCCGGGTTACTGAAATCCAGGTCCCCTTCAATGATCTTCTGCCAGTTCTGATCCCTGAGCCAGTGATAATCGTCCACCCGGGTGTGAGAATGCTGGACAATGGTATGAGGTATTTTCTGGGCAACCGGTGCTTTCAAGTGAACTCCTTCTGATGCCATAAGAACGATGGGTAGGCACAATAATACAAACAAGGCCTGATAACGCATGGGGTAAGAACTCCTGATGCAAAGAGGTTGTCTGAACAGCCATCTTTTTCATTGTTTCAAAGAATGGTTGCACTGATCCACAAAAGCAAAAGGAGTTGTCGATTAAGTCAATCTCTTATATATGATTGGATAATATATCAAAACCATGAAACCACTTTTTCATGCTGTGCGGTCAGCTCCACAAACACCTCATAGGTGACCGCTTTCGCCAGCGTTTGTTTCACTCCCCTTGCCCTCAGATCACTTTCAATGGCATACACTGAACAGTCCGCGGGGAAATCCAACTCACACAACAGGGCATAAACTCCATCTTCAATAAAAAGGATCCCGTCCCCGGCAGTCACAGAACGCTTGCAAAGCGCTAACGGCTGGCCGACTTTATTCACGCAATGAAGTGTACTCATCAGAAATTCAATACCCTGGAATGTTTCTGGATAAAGGCAGGAACCTCATTCGTCGCCAAAACGGTAGCAATACCATGCAGCGAAGCTTCACTCACGCCCCTCTCATCAAGAGACTCATGGTCCACATAAACCGTCTCTACGCCATACATGGGCAAGGCACTGAGCATGGCCAACAGGCTCTTACGGGGCAGGTCTACCGGATCCTGCTCATTCAGAACTTGATAGACCCCATCCCCCATCAGCAGAAGACTGGTTTCTATCTCATAGGAAGCTGAAACCAGTGCCGCATCCAGGGCTTCCCTGGCCATTTGTCCGGCATAGGGCGCCCGGTTAGAAAGGATGCAAAGGCTTTCTTTCATGTCAGCGTTCATATCAGGCTCCAAAAGTAATCAGTCGGTCAGCCTTTAGCGCCCCATCCACCAGCTGGCCTAAACCTGACAGTTCATAACCTTCCCTGAGATTACAGGCAGGCAAACCGTATCGAGAGGCTTCGCCCTCATCAACCACTCCCCGACGAAGCGCTGCAGCAATACAGACCACTGCATCCAGCTGATTTAATTGAATAAAACGCTGCCACTGCTCAGGCAGGTTCACTTCATCCTGGGGAGGTTGGGCCAGCGCTGTGGCGGTATTAACCCCATCCTGGTAGAAAAACAGCCGGACAATCTCATGCCCCTGGGACAACAGCGCCTTGGCAAACTTCAGTGCCGTCTGTGGCGCCTGGCTATTGCCCGGTGCACCATAAACAGCAAGAGCGTATTTCATTCTGGTGATCCTTGATGACAGAAAAGGGATCCGGTGATAGCCGGGCCCATTTTTAAAGACGTAAAGATAGTATCAGAAAGTAATCGGAAGCGTTGATTCTGGCGTTGGCACTGAGCATCCAAAACAAGCCATACACTGGCAATTGCTCCAGGCATTGCCAGCATACAGGCCGTACTTGCCATACCCTGAAAATTGCTCCCCGGCTTTGGCATCCTGCGTCGCTCTAACTCCCACATCCGTGTGCTCCTGCATTTTCAGGATCCAGGCCATCCATGGCCATAAAAAACCCCGCGGTGGCGGGGTTAGAAGGATTGAGAACGAATGGACGGGATAATCAGTCGTCGCTGGCACCCAGAAGATGGAGCAGCGCGGTGAACAGGTTGTAGATATCCAAGTACAGCGACACTGTTGCCCGGATGTAGTTGGTTTCACCGCCATGGATGATACGGCTGGTATCGAAAAGAATGAAGCCGGACATCAGCAGGACAATCATGGCAGACAGGGCCAGGTTGGCCATGGGGGCATTAAAGAAGATCAGGGCAATACTGGCGATCAGAGCCACAATCAAGCCCACCATCAGGAAGCCTCCCATAAAGGAGAAATCCTTGCGGGTCGTCAGCACATAGCCGGAAAGTGCGAAAAACACCACCGCAGTGCCTCCCAGCGCCTGCATAATCAGCGACGGGCCATTGGCCAGGCCGATGTAATAATTCAGCATCGGCCCCAGAGCAGCCCCAAGCACACCTGTGAACGCGAATACAGCAATAATGCCTTTACCGGAGTCAGCGGTCTTATTCACCACAAACAACAGACCAAAGCCTACCAGAGAGAGCACCAGGGCCGTCATCTGGCTGATTTGCAGTGCCATGGCAGCACCCGCGGTCATGGCACTGAACAGCAATGTCATGCCCAGCAGCATATAGGTATTGCGCAGGACCTTGTTCATCTCAATACCAGCGCCAATGCTGGTAGAGGTAGCAGTCATAACCGGTTTGCGATCCATCTCGTCGTTCCTCTGTATAAATGTAATATGTGGAGTATATCAGACCGTTTTACTGGGGCTATAGTTTTAACATTTGTTGACAGTTTGTCCCAGCCTGGTGATCTGGCTATGGATGATGTCCCCCCCTCCAAAATACGCCCGTCCATCAGGGCGTTGACAGAATCCTGATTTCAGGTACTATTTGCAGCGTCGCGGAGGGATGGCAGAGCGGTTGAATGCACCGGTCTTGAAAACCGGCATGGGTTAATAGCCCATCCAGGGTTCGAATCCCTGTCCCTCCGCCATATCAGCATCATCGCACCGTTCTACTTTGGTCGAAGATTTTCCTGTGGAGGGATGGCTGAGCGGTTGAAAGCACTGGTCTTGAAAACCAGCGTAGGTTAATAGCCTACCCAGGGTTCGAATCCCTGTCCCTCCGCCACTTATTCTCCCATTTTCATCTGAACCAAAACCTTCAACCCGCAAGACACCCACCCCCATTCAGCTACTTGTATGCATCGTCACACTAATGACGAGAAAGAGAGCCCATACCAGTTTGTAGCTTCCCCCCTCAAAAAACATACAGCTCCTGATCACTTTATACCTGCTCACCGAAGATCGAAATAAACCGCTATAAAATAAGATACTTTCAATCGGACACAACCCTGCCCAGCATCCCAAAAAACTCAACTACAATGATTGGCGCAACCAGCATTAAATTTAACGACCAGAGTACGACCTATCGGAAATTGTAAAGAACACTACACGGCCAACACCTTATGAAAAAAAGTTTTTTCCCAACAATGATGTTAGTCAGTGCATTTAACTGCAGTTTCTCTCAGGCAAATTCATTCGTGCAGTGCGCGCTTCAGCTTGGCGAAAACCATGCGGCCCTGCTGCAGTCTTCACACCCCATACCGAAAGAGCTGGTAAACCTTGTTACATTTGAAAACCAGAAACTGGAAGTACACGCGTCGAATGACGACTGGGTTATTTCAGACTGGAATAATCCAGACAGCCAAACAAAGCCAACTCTATTGAAAAGCAAGGACTATGATGACTCGAAAATCTTAAGCTCATTATCTGGCGTAGATCTTCTTTGTATAGAACTCGATGACTACGAACTCTGCTGTGCTTATGAACACGAAAATGAAGATTCAGAACAGCCCGAAGCACACCCTACCGCAGGAAAAACAACAACGACCATCGAACACATTCATGAAATCATCAGCTATCAGCAAACTCTGCAACACATACAACACCTTGACAGGCAGCAACAGCAAGTAGAAGCGCAGCAGGAACAAGTTGAAACCAACATTCAACACTACAGCACTCTACTTCAGATACACCAACAAAACAGAGAAAGAGAGAACGAACAAACACGCTTGCGGCAAGAAGAGTTTAGCCAGAATCACCAGATCCCCTCCAACTTTAACTTTGGGTCCTGGTAACACCGCCGCTTTTGCATAAACAAAAAGCCCCAAAAACAGAATGGGGCTATTTCACTGAAAGGTATGAAGCTTTCCAAGCTAAGGGATCACTCTGCTGCGCTCCCGCAACTTATGAGCATTGTCACTGCCTGCTGACGCGATTGGATCGTAGGAACGTTGCACTTGTTGTGCCTGGTAGCGTCCGACCTCGTGACAGTTAACAATATACTGATTTCCCCCATCCAAATCTTTGATACTGCTCAAAAAACAATCTCTCAAAACTATGGCATCATGGTTGTTTTTCATCGATATACACTCACCCCTCTCCCCCGCTGACCGACCTGTTTTCAGCGGTCACACCTGTTGTGATTACAGCCGGGCAACCGACCTTCACGAGCCAGCCGTTTACGGGTCAGAGCATCATAAATAAACGTCAGAAACTGCTTGATTCCCGGCAGACAGATCAGCCACCCCAGCCAGCGCCACCCTTCCAAATGCCTTAATAACAGACCGTAGCTGCCCATACTTCGGGTAATCCGGCCATCTTCCGTTTGAATATGTAACCTTAGCAGGGCGTCAACGGGGTCAATGCCTCGACGTATCAATTCACTTTCCTGACCCGTGATATCAAACCACTCTACTTCACAGGAGTACGATTTACCCCGCCACCTTTTAAGGGTTCGTACACAGAGAGGGCAGGCGCCATCATAAAACACGGTCATTTTCATCTCTCCTCCTGCAACACGTTCAAGCCCCCTCTTATGGAAGCATCGGAACTTTCGCCGATACAGAGGTTCATAATGAAGTAAAAATGATCGTCATTCACCCAATCCACAGAAGCAAGCTGTTTCACAATGAGAACAACAGGCTTCCTTTCATTGAGGGCTACCAGTGACAACACAGATACTTCAACGTATTTTACTAATCGAAAGAACATCCGGGAGCGATACCTCCCTGCAACAGACGTTAACCCTTCTTGGGCAATATCAGCTGGAAATCCATGACGAGGGGTATATAGCCAACGAATACCAGTCAAACCCACAACCGCAACTGGTCATTCCGGATACAGAAGATACCCTCGCAGATAACGCTCATATTAACAGCCTCCGGGCTCAGCACCCTCAATACCAGGCAATCCCCTTTATTGTCATGACCACGGAAGCAGTGCCAGGAGGTTATGCTGTAAAAAACCAGCAGTGCAAAGCTGCCATCATCCAGAAGCCTTTTGACCCGTCCCGCATGGCTGAAATGATTGAGGCGATCTGGTCTGACTTCCATATAAACAACCATGGATCATAATCCTTCCGCTACCCTGGCAGCCTGTCGGGCTTATGCTTTCGAGCATAAAATTCAGTAGAACGAGTCAAATCTTTTGATGGATTCGTGCGATTAGCGGGCCTATTTAATCGAATTCATCAAAAGATTAGGCCGTTCTTTCTGGATTTTAGGCCGAAATTGTCGTAAGTCCGACAGGCTGCCAACAGCCTCTTACACCCCGGAATAGTTCATGTTAACCTGAAACAAACCCATATCACGGACTGATAAACGGGAGCCTGCGTTGTGTATATTTTGCGGTTGAATGCTGCTGGCCAGCCGGTGGAATGGCTAACCTGGCAACAAACAGTCTGCCTCTACTCCAGAGAGCTGGTTCGCTGGAGCCTGGGCGACATCATTTACCGGATCCATGGCGGCTATAATCGATGGCTGGACGGCCATCAAACCATTATTGAGCTGCCCAGCATTGTCGCCTGTGGTGGCAAGCGACTTTTTCCCTCTCGAAACAACCCCGCCCTGACCAACAACTCTCTGTTTGAAAGGGACAACCTCCAGTGCCTTTACTGCGGCAACTATTTCAGTAAAAAGCTGTTAACCCGTGACCATATTATTCCAAAATCCAGGGGAGGCCGGGACGACTGGATGAATGTGGTGGCAGCCTGCAAGCGCTGCAACCAGTACAAAGGGGACTATCTGCTGGAAGAGATCGGCCTCTCATTGATCGCCCTGCCCTATCGCCCCAATGCGGCGGAGTACCTTGCTCTGGTCAATAGCCAGAGAATTCTCCCGGAACAGGCCGACTATCTGAGCAGCCAGTTCTCCAAAAACTGCCGCTGGACCATCAGAAAAAAAAACCAGGGTGGGAAAATCCTGGTTCCCCATTAATGGGTTTATAAAGGATCTGGTTCACCTACCTGGCTTGCATTTCTGTTTATTAAAAAAGATCTGCTATAAAATAGCGGTTTTGTAAGTCAGACTGAGCGTTAAAGTGGAATCAGAGAACAATCCAACGGGCCAGGATGCCCCCACCCTTGAGCTGGACAAGGATGGCTACCTGGTCAACCTGGATCAATGGAGTCGAGAAGCCGCCGAAATACTGGCAGCCGATGAAGGCGTCACACTGACGCAAGCACACTGGGAAGTCATTGAAGCCTTGAGAGGCTTTTACCAGGAATATCAGCTATCGCCCAGCCAGAGACCCTTTGTGAAACACATCGCCAACACCCTGGGCAAGGAGAAAGGTAACAGTCTCTATCTGATGAAGCTGTTTCCGGAAAGCCCGGCAAAAGTGGCGGCCCGTATCGCTGGCCTGCCCCGCCCCACCAACTGCTTTTGAACACATTCTATAACGGACTGCTGAAGCGAGCCCCGCCTATTACTTATTGATACCAGCGCTCCAAACCCATAAAGTTCGCGCCTGTTTCATAAGACTCTCGTCTTATGAACACCGACAGGATTCACCGGGGTTATGAATGAAGCAGTCCAACCATTTTGTTGCCATTGAAGCCAATATTGCCGCAGGAAAATCCACCCTCCTGCCCAAACTGGCCGCTGAACTGGGGTGGGATGCCATCCAGGAACCGGTGCACGACCCGGAATTTACCCGACTGCTGAAAGATTTTACCGATCACCCCCACGATGCCGGTAAGCGCATTCTTTTCCAGGAATACATTACCAACCGCAGGGCCAGCATTGTTGCCGAGCTGCCAACCGATCGCAACTACCTGATCGAACGCTCTCTCTACTCTGACCTGATTTTCACCCAGGCCAATTTTCTTTCCATGGAAACCCCCGATGAGCGGTACATGCTCCATTACTGCGAAATCCAGCGTCGGCTCAGGGACTATCCGGTCATCAGCGCTGTTGTGTATCTGAAGACCGAGCCCGAGGTGGCCCACAGCCGTCTGGTTCAGAGAGCGAGGTCAGCAGAAGATGGCACACCCATCAGTTATCTGCGGGATCTGCACAATTATCATGAAGCCATTTTGCCCCAGGTGTGCCGTTCATTGGACACACCGCTGATCACCGTGGGATGGGATGATTTTGGCTGTGAAAAAGCGGTCGCTGCCTCTATTCTGGAAACCATCAGCCGCCAGTGACGGGCGGCCGCTGGCGGCTTTTTATTCCCCAGGGGGATCTTAAAGATCTTTCAAAGGATGGGCATTCTCAGGCCAGGGAGAACGGAACAAACGCTCCAGCAGTCCGACATCCACATCGGCAACCGATGAGTAGCGCCACTGAGGGTTCCTGTCCTTATCCACCAGCAGAGATCGAACCCCCTCACAGAAATCTCCGTGATGAACCGCATTCACGGACAGATCCAGCTCGCTCTGAAACGCTTCCTTTAAGGACATATGCCTGGCTGCACGCAATTGGCGATAACCGATGGCAGCGGAAGTTGGCGATCCTTTCAGTGCCGTCTTGCAAGACGACTGTAACCATTCGTCCTCTGTCTCAAGCTCTGACAGGGCGGCCATAACGGCCTCCAGAGAGGGCTGATCCATCAATCGGGCAATAAGATCACGATGTTCCCGTATCTTCGAGTAGGGCAGCCAGCCTTCACTGCGCTCACAATAGCTCTGCAGCACCTCATACACCACCGCCTCACAAGACTTGCTGCTCCAGTCGGCCTGCTGCAGTGATTCGAGTACATTGTCGCGGAAAGCATGGTCAATAAACCGATTTGCCAGGCCAAGGTAAATGGCATCCGCCGCATTCAGCCGACAGCCCGTTAAAGCCATAAACAGCCCGATCCCCGCCGGCAAATGCCCCAGCACCCAACTCCCGGCAACATCCGGATAAAGGCCAATACTGATTTCCGGCATGGCCAGCATGGAGGTGTCCGTCACCACCCTGAACCCGGCTCCCGCCATCAGACCGATACCTCCCCCCATAACAATCCCGTTGCCCCAGCAGATCACCGGTTTCGGATAGGTATGGATCATATAGTCCAGGCGGTACTCTTTCTCAAAAAACTGCCTGGGAACATCCAGGTCCCCATCCACCACTGCCTGCCTCAGGGAGCGAACATCCCCTCCAGCACAGAAGGCTTTCTCGCCACCGCCCTCCATAAACAGCGCCACAATATCCCCATCGTCCCGCCAGCGGTTCAGCTGGTCATAAAGCAGGTCAATCATGGTCTGATTCAAGGCATTCAGTGATTTTTCAGCATTCAGAGTAATGACGCCGATTTTCTGGTTGCCATCGGTCTCCAGCTCAGAAAAAAGCACACCATCGGTCATATAGCACCCCTCCATTGGTTTGCCAGCGGGTTGCTGACATAAGATGCTGCCTGCTTTTGACAGGCATTTTTTTAAAAAAGAATATTGAACTGACTGAAGTTTATCAATGAAAAAACCGGTATAAACCCTCTAAATGGGGGTGTTTTGCCGGTAAGAAATCGACGAATAAAAAGAGGAGAAACGGAGAAAAGCACTGGCCGGAGCAATCTCCAGCCAGCAGAAAAACAGCCTATTGGCTTAATGGCAGGTCACTGAAACACGCCAGGTTATTGCATTGCTTGCGGGAGTTATCCTGATAACTTCCCAGTTTATGAGACTCCCCTACGGAACGAATCACCAGCTTACCCCGGTTTTTCATCAGGTTTGCCAGCGCCTGCTGCATATCCACGG
Source organism: Endozoicomonas sp. Z74 (assembly GCF_057680865.1). Taxonomy (NCBI): domain Bacteria; kingdom Pseudomonadati; phylum Pseudomonadota; class Gammaproteobacteria; order Oceanospirillales; family Endozoicomonadaceae; genus Endozoicomonas; species Endozoicomonas sp. Z74. The sequence continues at coordinate 18,256 of NZ_JBLYZI010000058.1, read as the reverse complement.
CCTTCAGCTTACGAAGCTCATCGGCAATCCGGTAGCGGTTGTCAAAATCCGTTTCTCCACTGGCAATGCCCTGCCAGAAGCGTGCATTGCGCTCATCCAGGTTATCGTCCTTTTTCAGCAGGTCGCCAATCAGCCCCTGGCGGTATTGCTCCAGTTCTTCCTCAGTGAGGGCTGCCATCCTTTTCACCTGCTTTTGCAGAAACTCGTCCACCCGCTGCTCTATGCCAGCCGGATCCATTACCGGTGACTGCACCACAAAAATCACCCCCGGATGCTTTTCAAAGGGACGGGGACCGGCAAACACCACATAACCCAACTGCTGCTCCGTACGAAGACTGTTGTAGAAAGGATTGGCCAGCAGTCGTCCCAGCAGTGCATACCGGGCACGCTCCCTGTTATCGGTTTCCGGGCGCTGATAATAGCTGATAAAAGCGGAATCACCGTGCTTGATATCCAGGTTCAGCACACGATTCTGGTCACCCAGCAAGTGGAAAGGCACATCAAAACGTTCAGCCCGGTTTTTGTCATTCAACAGCGCTTTCTCCACCAGGGAAGAAAGTGACCGGGCCTCTTTCAGACTGTGATTACCAAACACCAGCATCTCCACATGGGTACGCTGCCAGAAACGCTGGCTGTACTGCATCAGGTCCTCAAAAGTCACCTTCTCAGCAGCCTTCAGCATCACCTTGTCTTCCGGATAGGAGGGATAGGTCACCTGACCCAGAGCGTCCATGGCAAGCCGATAGGGAACATGGAACTGCTTGTTCTTCAGACCCCGGACCAGCAGCGCCTTTTCCTGCTCAAATGCTTCAGGTTCCGGTTTGAATTGATTGATTTCCTTAAGGATATCTTCAAGCAGAATCGACTGTTTATCCTGATAGCCAGACAGGCTGATCATCAATCCCCGGCGGCCGGCGGACAGGCTGTAATTCAGCCCTGTCTCGCGGGCGGGATAGCCATACTCATTGAGGCTCCGGGACAAAAGGGCACGATACAGCTGAATCAGAACATTGTCGTCTGGCGTTGCGGAAGCCTTGGAAGTGGATACCATCACCCGCACGTTGCCCCGGGGCATCTCAAAACTGGTATCGGTCATACTCCAGACACGGAGCCCCTTTTCATCAACAATCACTTCCGGCTCTTTCGCTACACCGGCCTCCCGGAGCTGAAGGTCACTGGCGATAAACGGATTAGGCGCCGGGATCGTCAGGGCTTTATGGGCCACAGGGCGATTCAGCCGCTTAATCAGATTTCCAGGCAGTTTATGAATACTGTAATGCGTCTCAAAATAGGGTTCCACCTGGTCTGCAGGCAGACCCTGGGCAATCACCACCTGGCGCAGATTGGCCGGCGTCATCTGGCTCAGGAAGCCCCCAATCAGCCTGGCATCAAAGGACTCATAAAGGTAATTGGCATCCAGAATGTGTTCTGCCGGGAGGTAATGCATCCTCGCCGCCAGGGCGGATACGGTCTGCTGTGGGTTACGGTCCTCCTGGTAACGGAAGCCAAGCTCGGCAATCTGCTTGCTCTCATCAAAGAGGCGTTGCTGCAGCCCTTCCCTTCGAATCAGGTCCAGATAATCAAACACCATTGCGGTGATTTCATCCACCTGATCAAGCCCTTTACGGGTCAGCTCCATACGCACCGTAAATTCGCTGAACTCATTGGGCAGGTCACTGCTGTAGGCCGCCAGCGAATCAATCAGGCCTTTCTCTTTAAGAAGGCTGTGCAGGCTGCCCTTCCCTTCGTAACCCACAATTCTGGCCAGATACCCCAGAGGCTTTTTCTGGTAATAGGGCTGGGTACTGGGCAGGGGAAAATTCAGGGACAGTACCCGGGTATCCTTCAGGGGTACCACATTAATACGAACACCGAGTCCTTCCCCGGTGTACGGCTTTTTACCAATGGTCAGGTCAGGCTTTGGCCCTGCAGGAACCGCAGAAAAAGACGCTCGAGCCCACTGTTCCAGAGTATCCAGGGGCTCACCACCATACACCACAACCCCCATATTGGAGGCTACATAGTAGCGGTCATAGAACTTTCTCAGGGAAGACCACAGCTGGCCATCATTGTCATGGAGGGTATCCAGGCTGCCAATGGTAAACCGGCTTTTCGGGTGCCCCGGGTTAGCCGTGGCATTCAAAGCGGTAAACAAACGCCATCCATCTTCCCGGGCGTGAAGCCGGTATTCAGAATCCACGGCATTTTTTTCACGCTCAACGTAGTTGGGATCAAGTTTGGGCGCGATAAAGAACTGTGCCAGCCGATCCATTGCGGGCTGTAACTGGGCACTGTTGATATCAAAGTAATAGTTGGTGCGTACATCCGTGGTATAGGCGTTGCTGCTGCCCCCATTGGCACGGATAAACCGGGAGTAACTGTCCACATCCGGGTATTTTTCCGTCCCCATAAACAGCATATGTTCCAGGAAATGTGCCAGACCGAGCCGGTCATCCGGGTCCTGATAGCTGCCCACATTAACATCCACCGCCACGGCCGCCTTATCCGTATCGGAGTCGGAAATCAGCAGCAGCTGAAGACCATTATCCAGGCGCAGGTAGCGGTAGTCACGATCATCAGCAGGACTCTTGATCACATTGGCCGGGGCCACCCTGGCTTCCCTCCCTGTCGTCATAGAACAACCTGTTATTGACACCATGGTCAGAACTCCAGCCACCATTAACATCAGTTTTTTTAACATACCTATGCCTATTGAACAGATATTCAACAGAATCAGACTATAAACCGGATTGCCCTTCCAGTATGCCAGAGACAGCGCACTTGACGAACTCTTTTCACAAATGCCCCCGTATCTCTACTCACTGGTATTTCCATGGCTTTTCATGAATAATCCGCAGCCTCCAAATCACCTCACCCCTTCATCGCCCATGAAATTTCCCGGTCGACGCAAGATCAAGCATTACTTCCCCGTCAATACCAACAACCGCTTCGACCTTGAAAGCTCGGTGTTCGGTCACATCAACACCACCGTGTGCGGTATCGACCAGAACCTGGTGGACATTACCGCCAGGGTTGATGACGCTCTGTTACGGGACTTCGGGCTCACCCGGGGAGCGTCTCAATGGCTGGAGAATGACCAGGCAAACCGCCTGTATGCCCTGTTGAAAGATCAACAGCTGATTGAGGACCAGTTTGCCGGAGGCACCATCGGCAATACCCTGCACAACTATTCGGTGCTGGCGGACGACCGCTCGGTACAGTTTGGTGTGATGAGTGAGGATATCCAGGTAGGCGATTACGCTTATCGCTACCTGTGCAATACCAGCAGCAAGGTTGACCTGACTTACCTGCAGCCGGTCAACGGCCCCATTGGCCGGTGTTTCGCCCTGATCACCGAAGATGGCGAACGCACCTTTGGCATCAGCCCCGGCCTGATGAACGAACTCAGTGCCGACTATATTGATGAACAGGTCATTGCCCGCTCTTCCGCCCTGGTTCTCTGTGCGTACACCCTGGCTGACCCATCCCTGCCCATCTATCAGGCCATGGTAAGCACTGCCGAACATGCTAAAAAACACGATGTGCCAGTGGTGCTGACCCTTGGCACCCATGGCCTGGTCAATGCCATCCGGGAACCCCTGACTCAGTTTATCCGGGAATTTGTCACCATCACCGCCATGAACGAAGAAGAGGCAGAGGCCTTAACCGGCGAGACCGACCCACTGGCCGCCTCCGACAAAATTCTGGAAATGACGGACATGGTGCTGCTCACCGCAGGCGCAGAGGGATTGTACCTGAGCGGCTTCACTGAGCAGGCCCTGGCACGGGAAACCGAAAACCCGATTCGCTCAGCGGCCATCAGCGACTTCAACCGGTTTGAGTTCAGTCGACCACTCCGTCGTCAGGAATGCGAAGAACCCCTTAAGGTGTTCTCCCATATCAGCCCCTACCTGGGTGGCCCGGACCAGATCAGAAACACCAACGGAGCCGGTGATGGCGCCCTGGCCGCTCTGATTCATGACCTGGCCGCCAACCATTACCATCGCCAGATCCTTCCCACCTCCAGCAAGCACCAGAAAGCCTGGCTGACCTACTCCTCCTTTGCCCAGGTCTGCAAATACGCCAACCGGGTCAGCTTTGAAGTACTGGCACAGAGCTCACCCCGGCTTTCGAGGGCTCTGCCTGAGCGGGAAATGAGCCTGGAAGACAGCTACTGGGATCAGTAAAGCCTCTGAGAAGCTGAGAGCGGTATAAACCAGCTCTATAACTGAAATTCATACCCCTCCTATTGAGCAAACAACACCCTGCTCAATAAAACTCAAAAACAAAACACAAAAAAGCCAGCAATAAAGCTGGCTTTTTTTTCGGCATTCAAGATGTCAAAAACGGTTTGCCCGCTGTTGAGTACGATTATTGCGGGGACGTTCAGTGGCTACACTCACCCTCAGGTCACGACCTTTCACAGCGGTACCATCCAGCGCAAGCGCTTCTTCTGCGGCAGAGGCATCCTCATAAGTGACAAAAGCAAAGCCTCTTGAACGACCTGTTTCACGATCCAGAATGATTTTAACCTCTTTCAGCTCACCGTGCTGGCCAAACAGCTCGGACAGTTCGTCCTCAGTTGCTGCAAACGCCAGGTTGCCGACAAAGAGTTTATTCTGAGACATCTTGTGTTTCTCCAGTGATGTGGGTATGGCTCGATGACCTTTTTCAGTCAGCTGACACCTTCAGGAACGATTTCAGGAAAGCCTGTCCATCAAAACAGCCCTCGAAGTCCTGAGGTCGAAATTAACAGGATCAGGCAGGGAAATGCAAACAAAATCCATCATATTTATACAGCTGTATACCAGCAGATCACAATCAACAACCATAACCCCAATACAGGGTTAACCAATGCCCATAACGATAAAACCATTTATCTGCATGAAAAAAAGGAGAAGCAATTTGTTTTTGCCGTGAATAATGTCGGAGATTATCTTTTCAACGGCTAGCTTTTAAACGTAACTATTTTAAACACAGCTATGATGATTGAAACGATTCACTTCATCCGTTTGAGTTTATTAAAAGCCGATTTCATCCAGGGATAGCTCTTTTTGTTCACCCATTGTCAGGTAAGCAGCAATGACCGGTAAAAACGTATTTTATGGTGCCAGCGTCACCAGCCGGAGTCTCCCGGAAGCCAATGACATTATCCGCCGTGCAAAGCACCTAAGCCTTTTCCTCAGTCAACAGGGTTATCAGTGTGATCCCACAGTGGTTATGGACAGCCGTCTGTACCGGGATTCACCCGGCTCTGTTCAAGGTATTCCTGAAAAGTACACAAAGCTGGTCACTTCAGAGCAAGTTGACGAAATGACACTCAGGCGACTCATCGGAAACACGCCCCTCAAAGATGAGATAGCCAGTTTTTACTGGGGCGTTGACAGCCTGAAAGAAGCGGCCTTCTGCCTTTGGGACCTGACATTTCCTTCCACAGGAGCCGGATTTGAGCTGGCCACCGCACTGGCCATGGAAAAAAAATGCCTTTGTTTTTCCGAGGGGAATCCCATCTCATCCACTGTCAATGGCAGCCCTTCCCCCTTACTGATCACTGCTCAATACGATGAACAGTTTGAGCAACAGCTACTGAGCTTCATAGCCAGCTGAATGTCCACTGCCAGCTCTATTCAACAAGAGTCCCTTTACCGGACAGCCATTGAGCCGGGGCGCCGATCGGACGATCAAAATCCGGAACCGGCAGGATCACTCCATCAGGTGACACACCTGGGTGGTAATTTGCCCACTGATCTTCAATGGTCAGTTGTTCCCCCTGTCGGGTTAACTGAATTTTGCCATATAGGGCCGAAGGGATCAGCTTGCCGTCGGGAGCGTAAGCACTGTCAGAACCGACCCCGGTCAGCAGAACACCATCGGGCAACCAGGTAACCATTCCCTTCAGATAGGGCTGGCCAATAACCTGAGGAATACTATGGGACAGCATGACCATATCAAAGGACCACTGATGATCTTCTCTCAGCCCCGGCCTCAGGGTTATCCGCGCCGTCAGATAACGCTGCTGACGCCAGGAAACCCTTTCCTCTTTTTCCTTGCGGTCATAAACAACCCGGGTAACCGACTCAGAGAGGTCGAAGGCGATAGCTCCACCAAACCGGTAAGGGTTACCTAATAAGTACCCTCCTTTACTGGCCACTCGAACCTCACCGGAATCCGCCCCCTTGGTGAGGGTTTCTCGATTCAACGAGACCCTGAACTGCCTTGCATTATTGAAATCAAAGGGCTCCAGCAGTGATTCCAGGCGAACGCTCGCTTCTTCCATGGTGACAGGAGAACGTTTGTCACCAGCCACAGCCTGAGATGGGCTTGCGGCAAACAAAGATCCACTCTGCAACATCACCACCATGAAAAGGCACAGGCCAAGCCGAAACCGCAGAGGTGAAACAGAAAACCTATCGCCCCGGCAATATAAATAACAGGTCAAATTAAACATATGACTCCATACAGTAATAACCGCTTATTTATATAGCTCAATTTTTCTAATCAGGTTACTTAAATAACTTTTTCTTCAGGCGGGCAGTGGCCACCTCAACCGGATTTCTCTTCCGACGGGGACGGCAGACCAGCTCTCCGTCACAATTAGGGCAGACGGCCCCCATTGCTTCCGTACAGCTCTGGCAGAAGGTACATTCAAACGAGCAGATAAAGGCAACGCCCTGATGATCCAGGGGAACATTGCATTGCTCACAACAGCTTTTCATTTTCAGCATGTGGGAAACTCCTTTTTCGGCCTGCTCCGTTATGTGATTTATTGATGATAAAATGCCTGGGCTTTCCGCTTATGGCTGTTCATTGATATCGCCCGCCCCAGCATTATCGAACCGCTCCCTGTTCTTATACTGCTCCAACAAGGGTGTTAATCATCCAGGACTCAGTTATCATTGCCGGAATTTTCACCTGAGTTGTTTGATAATAACCATAACACTGGATGATTCATGGCTCTATTGCAACGCATAGAACACTCCGGCGTTGAAGGGGTCCGGTGCGGCCGGAAAAACAGCGTTAATACCTCCTTTATCGTTTACCGCATCAACGACACCCTGATTGATACGGCTCCTGCAAACCAGTGGCGGTACCTGCTTCCCTTTTTCCAGGAAAAACCCCTTCGCCAGATACTCCTCACCCACCATCATGAAGACCACAGCGGTAATGCCGCCCGCCTGAAACAACTCACAGGCCTCACTCCAATGGCTTCTGAGGGCACAGGAACCATTATGGCCCGGGGTTTTCCGATTCCCCTGATTCAGAAATACATCTGGGGTAACAGCCCTCCAGCCACCCTGGCCTCCCTTCCCGGCCGTATCGAGCTGGCAGACGGCAGTGAACTGCAGGCCATCCCGGCTCCCGGGCACGCCGAGGACATGGTCTGTTATTTTGCCCCGGACAAAGGCTGGCTGTTCTCAGCGGATCTGTATATTTCCAGAAGCATTCGTTACATGAGGGACGATGAAAACCTGAGTGTACTGATTAACAGCATCAGAAAAGTGCTCTCCCTGGATTTTGACACGATATTCTGTCCCCACCGGGGAGTGGTGGAAAATGGTCGACAGGCACTGGCGGATAAGCTGAATAATCTCAGGATCCTCTGTGAGAAGGCCCAGAACCTCCATCAACAGGGGCAGTCAGTAAAAACCATCAGCCGAACCCTGCTGGGTCTCGAGGACAGTATCAGTTATCTGACAGGATTCGGGTTCTGCAAACAGAACCTGATCCGTGAATGCCTTAAAGTTGATCTACAGGCGATCCCCCCTGTCACCTGATCCCATCCGGGGGTTACAATAACCCGGTTTTATCAATATGTGGCCACCATGGATATCAGTCATTTACGTGAAGAATACACCCGGGCCGGACTGGACCGGGAAACCCTCGAACCGGATCCTTTCCGACAGTTTGAACTCTGGTTCAAGCAAGCCCAGGAAGCAGGGCTTCCAGAACCCAATGCCATGAGTCTCGCCACCGCCAGCACTTCCGGAGCGCCTTCACTGAGAACGGTGTTACTCAAGTATTTTGACGACAAAGGGTTTGTTTTTTTCACCAACTACAGCAGTCACAAAGCCCGGGATATCACAGAAAACCCGGCCGTTGCCCTGATGTTCCCCTGGATTACCCTGGAGCGCCAGGTCATTGTTCGCGGCCGGGCAGAAAAGGTCTCCAGCGCCGAATCCCTCCGCTATTTCAGCAGTCGCCCCCAGGGCAGCCAGCTGGGGGCCTGGGTCTCTCACCAGAGCTCGGTGATTTCCGGCCGCAAACTCCTTGAAATGAAACTGGATGAAATGAAAAGAAAGTTCAAGGCGGGCAAAATTCCCCTGCCGGACTTCTGGGGGGGTTACCGTGTGGTGCCTGAAAAAGTCGAATTCTGGCAGGGTCGCCCCAGCCGCCTTCATGACCGTTTCCTTTATACCCTGGATGGGTCAGGCCAGTGGCAGATCGACCGGCTTTCACCCTGAGGGCTGCACCATGAGGAGAACACCATGAGCAAGGAGACCGCCGCCAGAATTGCGGTAAGGGACAGCCTGATCCGACTGGTAGAGCTGAACACCCGGTTTCGGGAGGCCATTGAACAGGACAGCCAACTTCCAGCCTGGATCATGGATGAAGCTCCCCACGACCAGCCCCCCAGAGCCCTGGCAGCCCAAACCAGTACCCGGCTCACCTATCTTGAAGCACAAAACAAACAGGAAACGGCCAGGCTGACCGGACTGGTAGGCATATCCGCGGATACAATGGACACGGCCAGGAAACTCAACCAGAGCCGGAACGCCTTTAAAGCGGCCATGGCTGACTTCCGCAAACTGTTTGGGGACAGTATTGAAGCCATTGAGCAGGCTTCGGAAGACATTCGTGACGGCGTGCTGGGGGGGCTGAAAGTGAAACACCTGCACTTTGTTCAATGCTACCGCCAGTTAAAGCTGTTCCCAACAGCGCCCAGAAGGGTCGGTTTCAGCTGGGCAGCCAGCCACAGCGGCACGGTTCGACTGAGCGCAGAAGAAGCGGTGGATCACTTTCGGAAAAAGTATCTTGCCTCAGTGGCCATTACTGAAGATATCCGTATGCTGGAGCAGATGCCGGGGGATGAAGTGGTGGTCATCAAGCGAACCCTGGCCCCTCACCTTCGTGCCAACATCACCTGGTCAAAAGAGATTCAGGCCCTTCGGACAAAGGACCCGGATTTGAAAAAGGCCTATCCCGCCCAGATCAACTCGCCCCTGCCGCTGTTTATTCAGCTGGAACCGGGTCAGCCGCTGCCGGAGTTCAATCGAATCCGGCCTTTTGACCCAGCGGCCCGTCAGGAGCGACTTCAGCGCAGCGATGCCCGGCTGGTTAAAATCAGCGACAACCCGCACTCACGGATCTACCGTTACGCCTGAGCATCCATCTCTTTAAGATAAGCGTCCAGCTCAGTAAACCCGCCAATGTACTGCTGGCCATGAAAAACCTGGGGCACCGTTTCTACCGGCTTGCCCACGGTTTTTTCCAGATCCGCCTTGCTGATCCCTTCCTCATAAATGTCCACATAGCGAAAAGGCAGTTCTTTCGCTTCCAGCACCTCTTTGGCACGAATGCAAAAACCACAACCGGGACGGCCAAAAACGGTAAAACGTTCCATTCTCAATCACTCCTGAGATTCCATATTTGAATAGGCGTACTATAACGCCTCCGAATAAATCCTTGCAGCTGATTCTGTCAATGGGGTCCATAAAAGCTTTCTATCAAACCCGGTTTTGACCATCATCACCGCTGTTATTACCAACCCAGACTTCCTTCACCAGCCTGGCAATAATCTCCCGCAACCGGGTTCTGGCCTGCTTCTGACCTGCCAGAGCACAGCTGCGGGCTACCTGCTGCCAGTCACGGTTCTGCAACACCCGGCTCACCAGCAGCGGCAACTCATCTTCCTTAATAAGTCCTTCAGACACTCCATTGAAAACAATGGATTTTATCGGACCAATACAGCCTTCATAAGGCCGCAAACCCTGGGTAAATGAAAGCAACTCCGTACGACCCTGGACAGACAGTTGATAGTCCGGTGCGCAACCGGAATACCGGACCAAAGCAGACACCAGTCTGGCATCCACCTCCCGAAGACAGTCCATTAACAGCCAGTGAAACTGCCCCTGAAAACGAACCACCGCCTCCTCTGTCAGTGCTACTCCCTGAGCCGACAGACCCTGAAGCATCATAACGGAATGAACCCCACTGGCCGCTTCACGGGTTACCCCTACCCTGACAGGAACCATCCCCACCTGATGCCAGAACGCCAGAAGCTCCTCAGTAGCGCCAAACAGGGTTCCCAGATAATCCATCCCTCCGGACAGGCACTGATCCCGGATAGAAGCCATCAGTTTTTTGCCCAGTCCCATTCCCTGGCACCGGGGGTGGACAGCTATCCGGATAATGCGGAGCCCCTGCAGAGCCACCGAATCGCGAATCCCCAGATGGTGACTCAGGGATTGGGGTAATAAATGACCTTTCACCCTGCGCTGCCCCAGCAGAATGCCCTCCCTCAGGCCTTCCTCAATATCGCCTTCCCTGGCAGCCAGAACTGTGCCCACCAGACGGTTGCGGAAAAACAGGCCATATACCTCAATATTGCCCCCATCCAGCAAATGCCTGAGATCAAAAGGACGGGTCTGATAATGAGCCAGCACCAGCAAGCCAAACAGCTCATTCAACAGAGCCTCATGGGATAACAACTCTATTCGGGACAATGGCCGGAAATGACATTGTTCCGGGGTAATACCCGCTAATTCCCGGCCATCACAGGGCGCAGCATTAAGCAGCAGCGCCTGAAAGACAAACGCTTCAACCGGGTCTCCCGAACGCCAGCGAATCGGCTCCTCCATCCGCAGCTCCCGCCATTGGGGGGTTCTGGCATCCAGTGTTTTCCGGAAACGGATGGCAAATCCCCGACCGGTCCCCTCATACCCATGGACAGTTGTGGCAAAAACAATCCGACTGTGGCGTTTGAGCATTGTCTCCAGCAAGGGGGCGGGAATCGCCGCTGCCTCATCCACCATCAGCAGATCGGTAGTAGTGGCTGATGCCATCAGCTCATCCGGCGCCAGAAAATGAATACACCCGAGCAGTGCCTCAGCCTGATTCCCCAGGCTCTCCCGGGCATGGGCAAAGATAACGTCTGCGGTTTTTCTTGATGGAGCGGTCACCGTGATATGACCGAGGCCTTCCAACAGGAGTTGGGCCGCCGCAATCCCCAGGGCAGCGCTTTTGCCCCTCCCCCGGTCAGCGGTGAGCACCAGTGGCCGTTTTCTATGGCCGCGAACCACTTTATGAATCGCCGTGACCGCGGTGGACTGGCAGGCTGTACGACAGGGGCCAGCTTCAGGCTGAAGGCTTTCATTCCTGGATAAAGCAGGAGCCTGCAGCCTGTTAGCTCCAGACTCCGTCAACAGAGACAGTCGATCGGAGTTCTGAACAAGCGTGGCAAGACGCTTGAGATAGCGCCCAGTCACCTGCTCCGGTGCCTGGGGGTAAACCATCATACGCCGGTGTTCCGGATCCGCAAAGTCTGGCCAGAGGGAAAGTTCCGGTGTCAGCAGAAGCAGAATGCCTCCGGCACAGAGAGAGCCGCTGATGGCGCCAAATGCATCCACATCGAAGCCGGAATGGCCATCAAACACCAGGGTCTTTATTTCCCTCCCCAGCCACTCACGGGTATTTCTGGCCCGGAGAACCGCCACCTCCGGGAGCTGATCCGGCTCAAAACCTTCGCCAATGTACACGGCCGGAGCTTCACCGATATCCGTCAATAACGTTAACGCCTGATCACGACACCAGGACGCCTGACCAGAGCACACCAGCAGTCGACGATGGCCTGTAGAAAGGGCGTCCTGCCTGAGGCTACTGACCACCTCCCGCAACGGATGATTTTCACTGATCATCCCTTTTACGAAGCTTTTTTCTGGGGAGCTGTTTTCTGGAGCGTTTTATCCACCGCCGTCTTGTCAACCACCTTCCCAACTACATAGGCTTTCTTGATGACAACAGGGTCCACAGGAACATCCCCATGCCCCGAGCGTCGGCCAGTCTTCCCCCGGGCAATCCCATCCACAACACTCATGCCTTCAACCACGTGCCCAAACACCGCATAGCCGGGTTTATGGCGATCGCCATCCAGGAAATAGTTGTCCACCAGGTTGATAAAAAACTGCGAGGTGGCGCTGTCCGGCACCTGGGTTCTTGCCATGGCAATGGTACCGCGCTCATTCTTCAGACTACTGATCATCATGGATTCATTTTTAATGGGGGCGTCCGTTTTCTTCTGGTTCATATCCGGGGAAAACCCACCGCCCTGGATCATGAAATTTTTGATCACCCGGTGAAACACCAGGCCGTCATAAAACCCCCGGTTGACATAATCCAGAAAGTTTTTCACCGTCACCGGCGCCTTCTCAGCCTCCAGTTCTATAACAATATTGCCCTGAGTGGTTTCCAGGGTGACCCTGGCAGGGCCTTGTTTCGCCTCTGACTGAACAGGAGCAGCCTGCACTCCGGCCACCATAACCAGAAAAACGCTGCTCAGCAGCCACTTTGTCATGCGCTTCATGTAACCTCCGGAAAAAGGGTCATTGTAACTGACTGCCCCCATTGGCGATGGCATTTCTGTCCATATACCGTGGCAGCCCTTGAGAGAGTTGTGAAGGGTATCCTAATCAGGGTGGCAGGGAATAACAATCACCCTGCGCCGGAAAGCAAAAACCGATACTCTCCCACTCCTCCCCCCCCCCCTCATTCCCAGAGCTCATCTTGCTGGCTTTATTTTCCAGTGCCCTGGTCTATGCTCAGAACCAGACTGCTCAGTCTTGACCTATCCCTTCTTATCCCCCCATGATTCAGTGAGCGTTCCCATGCGTAAGTGGACATTAACCCTACCTGCTCTGCTTTTTTCTTCACTACCGGTTTTTTCCCAGGCAGGTGACTGCGACTTTATCACCACAAAGCCTTTTCCTGATCAGCAGAAAAGGCTGAGGACAGATATGGAACGCTTTCTCAGCCATCTCAGGCTCGACCAGTACGATCAGAAGATTGTAGAAGCCTTGAGGGAAAGTCAGACCCAGGGAGAACACGGCATCAAAAAAGCCATCTGGTTGAAAGACCTTGTACCCACTATTCGAAAAAAACCACCTTCCATGGACAGTGAAGAGCAGAAAAAACAGTTGGATAAAGCACTGGATAAACTGGATGCTGAAATCAAGAGCCTGATCCATACTGCAAGCTGCTTCCATACTGAGAAATACACACCCGACACCCCTGTCATGATGCTGAGGCTAAATGACCATGGAGACACAGGCAGCCCCAGATTTGCTTTCACCACCACAACTCTGGAGGGTAAACCCAGTAAGCAGATACTGTTCACCACAGGGCAGGTCTGTGATGAACATAGCTGCAAGTTTCAAACAGCAACCTCCGCTGAAATGGAAACAGTGACCACTGTTCGCCTGATTCACAGCCCATTGGCAGTTATGGAATATACCGCAGGGCTGACAGCTACCCGGCCCACTCCTGATGCTCTTCCCCTTGAAACCTATATCACCCGGTTTGATATGAAAGACAAAAAAGAGTTTTTCAGCCCTGAAGTTAAATTCTCAGGGCAGTGTCTGGACAAGGATAAGAAACCACTTTATTCAGTAGAAGGCTCTATTCCATGGGCCACTGACACAGGAGCAAACATCAATGGACTGTCACAACTGGTTCGCTGGAGTAACGACTGCCAGTATCTCAATGTGACGTTCATTGAGGACGACTGGGACCAACCCCTGGTATTTTTGAAAATCATCCATAAAGCCACTGAAAAATACTCAGGTACTGGTTTCAGTACAGAAGACATAGAAGCAGGCATCAACGAAATAGCCAAAAGTACTCTGGGTGATAGAGAGGGACTTTACGCAAAAGTTCTCGTTCCTCTGATTGGATATATTCTCAAAGGGTTGCAAGACGATCTCCTTGGTCATGTTGTAATCAGTCGTGCCGAAGCTCTCCCTTCAGTAGACACCCGAAATACGAACGTCACCCTGCAGCTTCAACATATGTATGACCTGGAGGATACTCCACCTGTGGGAGGACACCGTGATACTGCAACCCTCCCTAAAAGAACTCCGGAAGAGCTTTAGTCAGGTTATGGAGTCCATGATCATGATCAGAAACTCATTACCCAAGAGCAATAAACGTCCATGGCTTTTCATTGAGGGGTTGCAAATCAGGCTCCTTTAGGTAACATACGCCTCGCCCTGAAGCGAAACACACATCACTTCAGGGCAGCGTCGGAGCGTAGCGCAGCCTGGTAGCGCACTACAATGGGGTTGTAGGGGTCGGAGGTTCAAATCCTCTCGCTCCGACCAGTATACAAACAGCACGAACGTGCTGTTTTTTATGGGCGAATTTACTTACTGTTCAGCACAGAAAAGTCATCACCCAACACTGTGATCCATGTTTTCATTTCATGATCATTACCAGTTTCGGAGCGTAGCGCAGCCTGGTAGCGCACCACAATGGGGTTGTGGGGGTCGGAGGTTCGAATCCTCTCGCTCCGACCAATAAAAAAGCCGCTTTTTAAGCGGCTTTTTTTTACATCTCAACTTTATACCTCCACTTTTTTACGCCCTGCCATGGCATGAGCCAGGGTCCCCCCATCCACAAACTCCAACTCCCCACCCAGAGGGACACCATGAGCGATACGGGTGGCCGCCACGCCCAGCGACTTCAACTCCTCAGCAATATAGTGAGCCGTTGCCTCTCCCTCTACCGTCGGGTTAGTGGCAAGCACCACCTCCTCAACCTGATTTTCCCTGACCGTCTCAAGCATCTGCCCGATACCGATATCATCAGGCCCAATGCCATCGATAGGCGATAAATGCCCCATCAGCACAAAATAACGACCGGAGAACCCGCCCGCCTGCTCAAAGGCCATCACATCAGAGGGGGTTTCCACCACACAAAGGGTTCTAACATCCCTGGAAGGATTGGCACAGATCCGGCACACAGTCTCCTCTGTCAGCGTTCTACAGTGCTTGCAGCGCCCCACCCCTTCAGCAGACCTGGTCAGCGCCTGAGCCAGCCGCAGTGCCCCTTCACGATCCCTCTCCAACAGATGCAGAGCCATTCGCTGGGCAGAGCGGGGGCCAACACCCGGGAGACACCGAAGCGATTCCATCAATTCCCTGATCAAAGGGCTGAACATAACCGGATTCCATCTGACAATTGTGAAAGTAGTGACAGTGACAGCACGCTCCTTCCCCGAAGTAAAATCCAGCTACAGGAACAAGAGCGCGCCAACGGGAAAAGGATCAGAAAGGAAGCTTCATACCGGCGGGCAGCCCGAGGCCGGACGTCAACTCACCCATTCTTTCCTTGTTATTCTTTTCTACTTTGCGCACGGCATCATTCACCGCAGCAGCCAGCAGATCTTCCAGCATCTCTTTATCTTCTTCCAGAAGGCTGGGATCAATTTCCACTTTCCTGACATCGTGGCGACCGGTCATCACTACTTTGACCAGACCCGCTCCCGACTCTCCAGACACTTCAGCATTGGCCAGCTCTTCCTGAACCTTCTGCATGTCTTCCTGCATTTTCTGGGCCTGCTTCATCAGATTGCCCATTCCACCTTTAAACATAACAACCTCTGCTCTATCCAAAACCAATGGCACCGGCCCTGAAAGCCTCAGTAAAAACATCAGCGAACACTCAGGGCAGCCCCATTCAGCCATGCTTACTTTATGATATTACCCACAGGCTGGATACTGTCCTCAAGCACCGACGCCGAGAAAACCTCAACCAGCCCTTTTACCCGAGCATCCGAAAAAATACTGCCCCTGGCCTCCTGCAGGCGCTCCGCAATCTTGCGCTCACGCCAGGCAGCAGGGGTCTCCGAAACAATCGACCCGGTTTCAACACTCACCCCGAGCGGGTGTTCAAAATAATCGCTCAAGGCCTTTTCAATTCTCTGGCGGTGGGTTTCGTTGTATAACGTGCTCCTGCGCTCATCAAGGCGCAGCTTGACCTGACCATCATCACACCCGAGAAACTCACAATGAGACCCTATGGTTCCGGTCACCCCTCCCAGGGGCAAACCCCGATAAACTGTAATCCAGGTAACCGGATCCAGCACGCCAAGGGCAATGCGGTCAGACTTGTCAGGCAGACTGGACACAGCCCTGACAGGAGACGCTTCCACCACAACCGGAGCACTCACCGGTTGCGATAGAGCCGCAGGCACCCCACCCTCAAAAACCGTTTCTGACGGAGGGACTCTGCCACCCTCATCCTGAAACCCGGCTTCACCTGCAGGCGTTTCATTGGACAGCACCTGCTCATAAGCCTCAAGAGGGATAGCCTCAACATGGGGAGGCAACGGCTCTACAGAATGATCAGGAGGACTGCCCACTTCCGGTTCGCCTATCAACGGAGGCTCAAAAGCATCAACCGCTCTTTCAGACCGCCCCCCCTCTTCAGGTTCACGGGACGCAGGCAAAGACTCAGGAGAAGGCTCAACAGGCAGTATTGATCCAGCATCTTCAGCAGCCCCGGCGGTCTCGTCCGCTAAACCTCCCACTTGATGGACGCCATCAGAGGAAACCGGTTCACTCTCTACAACAGAAGCTACAACAGGCGGAGGTAAAACCCCGGGCTCAGGTTCCGGCTCCTGAACACTCTCCCCATCGTCTTGAACAGTAGAACCACCCGCAACCGATCCGCCGCCCTGCAACACATGAGCCGAAACCGGCGCTGCATCCGGACGAAACGCCAGCATTCGCAACAGCGCCATCTCAAAACCACTGCGAGGCTCTGGCGACAATGGCAAGTCTTTTTTGCCAATCAATCCAGTCTGGTAATAGAGCTGAACATCCTCTGCGGTCATAGCAGCGGCCAACTCAATCACCTGATCCCGATCCCCCTGGCTATTGTCAACTGCATCGGGCACGGCCTGACCAATCGCCACCCTGTGCAGTACTGCCAGCAGATCATCTAGCACCGCCATATAGTCCGGTGAATAATCCGCCAGCCCCGCCACAGACCCCAGAACATCTGCCGCGTTACCCGACGCCAACGCTCTGACGATTTTCATGACCTGCCCCTGGTCAATGGTACCCAGCATGGCACCCACTTCTGACTCCGTGACCCGCCCGTTACCAAAGGCTATGGCCTGATCCGTCAGGCTCAGGGCATCCCGCATACTGCCATCCGCAGAGCGCGACAGCTGCCAGAGAGCAGCCACCTCAAAAGGCAACTGTTCCTGTTCAAGCACATGCTCCAGATGACCCACAATGCGCTCAGGGGACATATTTTTCAGGCTGAACTGAAGACAGCGGGACAAAATCGTAATAGGCAGTTTCTGGGGATCTGTGGTCGCCAGGAGAAATTTCACATGGGGAGGCGGCTCTTCAAGCGTCTTCAGCAAAGCATTGAAGCTGTGGGCCGACAACATATGCACCTCATCGATGAGGTAAACCTTGTAGCGACCACGGGTAGGGGCATACTGAACATTATCCAGCAGCTCACGGGTATCTTCCACCTTGGTCCGGGATGCCGCATCCACCTCAATCAGATCAACAAACCGGCCATCATCAATTTCCCGGCAGGCAGAACACTCACCGCAGGGGGTTGAGCTGACACCTGCCTCACAATTCAGGCATTTGGCAAAAATACGGGCAATGGTGGTTTTACCGACACCACGGGTCCCGGTAAACAGATAGGCATGATGAAGGCGATCCTGATCCAGCGCATTGACCAGCGCCTGAAGAATATGGGTTTGCCCTACCAGCTCTTTAAAAGAGCGAGGCCGCCATTTACGTGCAAGAACCTGGTAGCTCATTGAAAAGCGTCAACACCTGAAGTCAGAAAAGAGTAACACTATGCTAACCAAGAAGACTTGAGAATGCACGAATGACAGGGGATGAGGCCCGGAGAACCCGGAAATAGGGAGACGTCCCCCGCCAGCCACACCCCGGCACATAATTTCACTACTACCGTTGCTCCCTTCCGGGCCTGGCGGGGTTCGCAGCTCATTATTGCGGGGGGACCGACGAGGTCCGTCATAAAGATCAGGGCGTCTCGCCTTGATGCAGCGCATTCTCCATAAAACCCGGCAGGTCGTCAACCCCAGGGCAAAAACATGATCAAGAATCAATCAGCCCAAGCACTTTCATCATATAGTCTTCATCCCAGCCACAGGTTTTACGTTTGTTCTTGATACCAGCCTTCACTGAAGTATCAAGCTTGAGAAGGT
>NZ_JBLYZI010000057.1:0-36527 GCF_057680865.1 Endozoicomonas sp. Z74 | reverse complement strand
CTTATCAGTGAGCGAGGAGAATTTGGAAAACAGGGCTTTTGCAGACATCGAAAGACAGGAAAAACCCTGATTATACAGGCTGTTTCTTGATGGCGCTGTTCAATTGGTGATCATGTTTTTGCCCTGAGGAGAGGCTTTAACCAAAGGTAAGCTGGAAGAAATCCTGCAAAGCCTGGTCGACAAGCTTTCCGAAAACCAATCCGTGAGAATGCAGAATGATATTAAGGCCCAGGCAGAGGCTAAAGCAAAAATGCATGATGCAATAATGGAAAAGCTTGAAGAAAGAAACAGCCTGGCAGCACAAAAACAAGAAAACGACTGCTCGAGTAAACTTTCTGCGCTTTCACTTATTGGTGGAGGGGCTGGAGCAATGAGAGGGTATTCACGAACTCAACGCCGCATTGAGCGGGAAAACAATGCTATATCAGCGAAAATAGACCAACTAAATAAAGACATCAATTCTCTAAGAGCCGCACTGAACAATCAACCTGGATTATCAAGAACACTCTCTTTATCCGGTAAAGATCAAGTTGCAAAAGGGGTTAATGATAAAACCGTAGAAAGCATTGAGATGATGCTAGATGCAAGGGGGCTGGATAAACAAGTATTCAGTCCGAGAACAGAAAACACCCTGAACGCCCTGAGTTCGGAAGAAACCCTTATTGAAGGCATCACCATCTCTCAGGACTCTATGTCCCAGGCAGAATTCATGCGCATGTTGCAACAGCTTCAGGCAGCCAATGAAAATAATGAAAAGCTTGAAGAGGCCATTGCTGCATTACAGTCAGGAGACCCAAAAGCAGCAGCAGAAATACTGAAGGGAATGGAAGCCGGTGTTACTGGCCTCAGTGATGAAAACAGCCAGACTCTTGACTCAATGGTAGATGCCCTGCTCAATCCTGTGCCACCCACTCCGGAAGAAATACAGCAACGTGAGGTCGACATCGCCCTTGAAAATCTCCAGGAAGTTGCACAGGAAGCGGATGAACAACAGACATTACTGGGGGAAATGAGCCCTCAAAAAACCATTGTGAAAGGTTAATGGCGCCTTCCATAGGAACGTTCAATCCAAACAAAAAAACCCCGCTTCAATGAAGCGGGGTTTTTTATATGGCGCGCTCGGGAGGATTCGAACCTCCGACCGCCTGGTTCGTAGCCAGGTACTCTATCCAGCTGAGCTACGAGCGCGTTAAGTTATTCCAGAATACATCTGAAATCTGGCGGTGAGGGAGGGATTCGAACCCTCGATACGCGTTAACGTATACACACTTTCCAGGCGTGCTCCTTCAGCCACTCGGACACCTCACCAGTCGTTCAGCACATGTCTGCCCCGAACAGGTGGCGTACTTTATATCACCTTGGTTTCAAAGGCAAAAAAAATATATACCTATTGCCAAAAAAGCCGTGATGGCCCCCATAAACGGGTGGGTAACATAAAACTATTTGAGCTGGTTCAGCCGGAAAAGGCGGGACAGAATCCTCTCCAGCAGCCGGGTCGGCACCCAGCGGTCCAGCCAGGGAAACAGCCAGCTGCCGTAGGCCAGCCGGACTGTGGTCAGGCTTCGACCCGACTCCAGGCGGTCAATCAACTGTCTGCAGAATACCTCTGCTTCTGTAGGGTTGTTCTGGGAAGCCCGGGCTCTCTCCCTCAGCCCCTCTTCAATATCAAGATACAGAGAATCCGGTTTAAGGACTCGATCCAGGGCATCGCTGGCATTGTCGGCGAACCGGGACCGGACAGCTCCCGGCTGCACTGTAACCACTTGGACACCAAAAGGTTTCAGCTCCATTCTCAGAGCATCCGAGAGCGAATTAAAAGCCGCCTTGGAAGCGCAGTAACTCCCGGAAAAAGGCGTAACCAGAACCCCAGACACACTGCCAATATTGACAATCATTCCCTTTCGGCGGGCACACATGGACGGTGCCACTGCCCTGATCAACGCCATTGGCGCAAACACATTGGTGGCAAATTGCTGCTCAAGTTCTTCTTTGGGGACTTCGATTAACGGCCCCATGCTGCCATAGCCGGCATTATTGACCAGAATATCCAGATGGCCATCCAGGGTCATGATCCGCTCCAGCACCCGCTTTACCTGCTCCTCACAGGTCACATCCAGCGGCTCAATAAAGATATTTTTCTCAGCCAGATCCTGAATGCTTTCCAGGCGACGGGCAGTGGCCCATACCCGGTAACCCCGGTTTTCAAAGTCCAGGGCAAGAGTCCTGCCAATACCGGAAGAGCACCCGGTGATCAGAACATTTTTCTTCCTGTCGCTGCTATTACCCATTACCTGTCGTTCATTTAACCCGGTCATGATCATTGCCATTGAACATTTTGTTTTTTACCTAACCGTAATGGAGTCGGCGGTTCGGGGCAACTTTCCGCCTTCAGAGCTCACGGTTCTCCTGAAAATAGCCCGCCACCGGGTAATAAGCAGCGCAAGCAATATCAGACCGCAGCCCAGCAGGTTGCCACTGGTCATTTTTTCGTCCAGCCACACCACGCTCATGACAGCCGTCCACACCGGCTCAAGAATCATAATCAGCGCTCCATGGCCTGCATCAGAGTGTTTCAGGCCCCAGGTGTATAGAAAGTACCGGACACTGGTAGCAATCAGCACGGCCGCGGCAACCCAGCCCCAGGTGGTTGAGTCAATGGCCCGAGGCCATGTTTCAAACACGGCGGATCCCGCAATGCCTCCAAGTCCCGCCACCAGAAGCAGCATAAACGTCAGGGCCATGGATGGGATACCTGGAGCATTGTGATTGGTATACACAAAATGCAATGCCACAAACAGAGTCGCTACCAGATACAGCCCCTGGGCTGCTTCAAAAGACCAGCTTTCCTTGAGCGCCAGCAGAGCGATACCCACAATGGCAAAAGGCAGCGCATACAGGGTGTAGCGGTCAATCTTGCCTCCATACAAAAGGCGTGCCATAAACGGCACCATGATCATGGACAGGCTCATGATGAATGCCCCTTCCCCCAGCCGGTCAGAGCTGTCAACCGCCTGAACCCAGAGACACATGGCTACCGCCTGAAGCAAGCCCACTTTGCAGGAAATCCACCACTGACGTCGATTCAGGAAAAACAGCTGACGGTACGCGAAGGGCAGCAGAACCAGGGCCGCCAGCAGAAAACGGATGCCAATATAGCCCATGGGCGGCATTCCCCCCATGGCCAGCTTGGAAAACAGCCAGCCGGAAGCGGCCAGCAAAGTGACGGTCAACAGGACCAGATCTGCTTTTGTGGTTTGTTTCATTCTTTACTCAGACGACTCTGGTTTATCTACTGCCAGTTCGGGAAGGCCCGCATCCAGGTCTGCCGTTTCCAGGGTTTTGGCAGGCAGTTCTTTTTTTACCCGTACACCGAGGGCCAGGAACTGATCCGCCTGGGCAATCAGGTTGCCACGGCCATGCTTGAGGGTACCCATGGCTTCATCGTAGGTATTTCGGGCATTACCCAGCTGGGTGTCCAGCTTTTCCATCTTTTCCACAAAGATACGAAGTTTGTCGTAAACCTGACGACCTTTGTCCGCCAGCTTCCGGGCATTTGCATTCTGTCGTTCAATGGTCCAGAGGTTGGCTACCGTCCTGAGGGTGGCCAGCAATGTAGTGGGTGTCACCACGACAATCCTCTTTTCAAAGGCATCATTGAACAGCTGCTGGTCGTATTGAAAGGCTGAAATGAAGGCAGGCTCTATGGGCATGAACATAAAGACAAAATCCGGGGCCTTCATTTCCGGCAGGCTGGGGTAATCCTTCTGGTTCAGGCTGTTGATATGGTTCCGGATGCTCTGGATATGACGGCTCATGGCCGCTTCACGCTCTGCAGGGGTTTCCGCATTCACAGACGCCATGTAATCCACCAGGGAGACCTTGGAGTCGATGATCAAATGCTTCCCTTCCGGAAGGTGCACAATAAAGTCAGGCCGTTTGTTCTGGCCTTCTTCATCTTTAAAGTTGGGCTCCCGCTCATATTCCTGCCCCTTGATCAGTCCACTGCGTTCAAGAATCGTCTCCACCTGCAGCTCGCCCCAATTACCCTGAAGCTTTTTATCGCCTTTAAGCGCCCTGGCCAGATTCCCGGCCTCGTCGCTCATTTGCCGGTTGAGTTGATGCATGGTTTCCAGTTGCTGCTTGAGGGCAGCCCTGCCAAGGCTGTCTTCCTTCCGTGCTTCTTCCACTTTGCTGCGAAATTCGCCCAGCTGTTCCCTGAAAGGGGTTAACAGGGTATTGAGCTGGGCCTGGTGCTGTTCGGAAAACACCTTGCCCCGGGCCTCCAGGATTTCATTGGCCAGATGACTGAACTCCTGCTTCATGGCTGCCTTGTTTTCCTGCAGCTGAGCCAGGGCTTTTTCGTTCTGGGTTTGTTGTTCTTCCAGCCGGGTTTCCAGTTCCTTCACCCTTTGTTCCGCCTGGCTTCGCCCAGCTCTTTCCAATGCCAGCTGATCCTGAACCACCTGATGCTCTGTGGCTTTTTCTGTCTGCCGACTTCGCTCTGCCATTAACATGGCTTCCAGCCGGCTGGATTTCACTTGCTGCTCAGAAAGCTGCCGCCCCAGAGCATTCAACTCATGGTGCTGCTGGTCCCTGATTCTTTCCAACTCAGAGAGCTGCTCCACCTGACGCTGAACCTGTGCTTCAAGGCTATCCTGAAGCTTTCGATTGAACAGGCCACTCAGCAGCCAGGCAAGAATAAAAGACAGCAGTGCGGCAACCGCAACCACCGCCAGCACAGTAAGTGACATGCAAACTCTCTTTTCAGGGTTACTGTAAATCCGGAGGGCATCCGGAAAACGCAGGATGCGTTTCAACCTAGATTCAGGGGTAAAGATGCCTCTGTAATGGAGCCCGGGTCAATAGACTGACCGCAAGGTTCAGCCAAAAATGGGTATATAGGCGGTAAATCCCTGGAATCTGGCTCTGTCTGAATCAGAACTTTATTGGGCTTCAGGGAGAGGGTTGAGCACTCCTTTTTTCATAAGAGGACCCTCCTTGTGCAGAAAAACAGCTGGCCAGAATACAAAATCCACCTTAGCCCCTTTTTCCCAGGACTTTGTGTAGGCTGTCCAGTAATCATTGGTACCTGTATCAGAGCTGAGTTCTGCCTTTGAAGGCAGCCACTTCAACTCCATGGGAGGAGCCTGGCACTTCATCTTGTATAAGATGCTACATGCCTTATCGATAAAGTTTTTCACTTCAGGTAGTTGATCTACCTGCTGGCGCTGACATCCAGCCTCCTCAATGCGTTCGAAAACCTTGCTGACAAAAGACGCACCAAGGCTTTTCCATTTCAGGTCAAACTGTTCAAAACGTGCCTCTTTTATATTTTTCTTCAAGTCGCTCATCCCCTCATCGGCCAGGCTTGTATCCGCCAGGTCTTTCAACACACCGGATAAATGGCCACCGTTCTTTTCAACGTCTTCAGTCACCACGTCATAACAGATTTTGAGCAATTGAGCAGTCACCCGTTCACTACGGTCTTTCAACGCTGGAACCTTATCCATTGCATCAATGCAATCAGTGGATTCGTTATCATTCAGCTCACTCAACTGCTCCACCAGTTTTGTTGGCCGGTTGGCATCACCAAGGTCAGCAATATTAGGGTTATCCTCTGTCATTTTTCTGCCCATCATTTCGGACAAGGCCGACAACACCTTCTCCTTATAATCCCCAAGAGCCTTGCCCTGCTGCTCTATCACAGCCATCTTTTTTTCCAGGGTTTCTTTATTTCCCGAAAAACCGATTGGCAAAGTATCAACACTCAACAAAGAAGGATCAGAAGAGGCTGCTTTAGGGGGAGGAGAGACCTCCTTACCCGCCGCTTTTTGTTCCTTGCCCGCCTCAAGGGCTCTTTTGAAGATGTCCTCATTGGCAAACAGGGACTCATCATACACGCAGAGCAAAGGTTTATTATCCGCGTAAGAGGCTTCAGCCTCCTGTTGAGAACAACCTTCCACAAAGTCCTGCGTTTCCTCGCACCACCGGACACAGCACCCCTTGGATCTGGAGACCAGAAACCATGAGTCCGGAGCATCCCCTTTTTTCAACTCATAGCCAGCAGCCTTATTCTGAAGAACATCATCCCCGATGGGAGGCTTATTGCTAAGAGAGACCATGGATCGCCTCAGCAGCTTGCGGGCATAATGGCCTAATGTTCTTCGAGCAGCCTCCATACCCTCCTTGCATGAAGTAAATTTCCGCTTATTGTTAAGAAAATCCGCAAAATCCTTTCTAAAGGATTCTTTAACCGCCTCTGGCTGAGTTTCAAGTTTTCCCTTGAGCTTCTCTACCCTATCAAGCATTTCCCGGTCTTTTTCATGGCTCCCTGAAACGGTTTTACCTCCTTTGCCAAAGCTTGCCACCCTGTCATACAGCGCCTGATAAGAGCCCATCGCGGCACCCTTCTCCCCGAAACTGAATTGTGGAATTTTTCTACTGTCCGATTGTGGAGCATCAAAGTAGCTGGGGCCTCCAATGGTTTCGAGTAGCTTTATTTCATCTTCAGTCAGCCAGCTGCATGCTGGAGGAACCGGCTCGGGAGGAAGCGGAGGCAGTTTTTTTAACTCCTGCGCCACAAAATGATCAACCAGTATTTTCAAAGAGATTTTATTGAGCCCTGTCCCCAGTATTTTACCTTCAAAAACGGCCTGTAAATGTTTGAACTGTGCCCTTGACATGGATCTGGCCAGCGCATCCGGAGAGTTCACCCCAATACTGCCCAGGAGCGCCGACTTCAAACGCCGGAATCTGGCCACATAAGGGTTTATATTGGGGCCAGGCTGGCCATGAATTTCCTTATCAATCGAAGCCTTCAGGCTGCTCATCAATGAAAGGGCCTTTTGCCCGGTATTTTGGCCTGTAATGGCTTTCAGTTCGTTTGTCAGCGCCACTTGACAACCAAACCGACTATCAAGACATTTATA
The DNA here is from genome assembly GCF_057680865.1 of Endozoicomonas sp. Z74. Taxonomy (NCBI): domain Bacteria; kingdom Pseudomonadati; phylum Pseudomonadota; class Gammaproteobacteria; order Oceanospirillales; family Endozoicomonadaceae; genus Endozoicomonas; species Endozoicomonas sp. Z74. Next base: position 29,598 of record NZ_JBLYZI010000057.1, on the reverse strand, counting down.
CGCTTCCCCAAAAAAATCTGCCCCCTCGCTCATCCAGTCCTTTTTACCGGCCTGGGTTCCAGCAAACGTCATGGCCATTTGATCTTTTTTCTCAATGGACGCCCTGATATCGATGAAGCGCTTATAGAGGGCCTGACACTCCCTTTCCTGCTCCTGAAGTTGTATCACCCGTTCCTGATGCTGGTTTCTCAGGTTGACCAGCTTTTCCCGTTCTTCCTGAGTCAACGGCACAACGGGTGGAGGCGTTGGGGCAGGAGGCGCTTTAACTTGAGAGACTGGCGGTTCTTTCCCCTTATCGTTACTGACAGCCCTTTTATTGACGGGGCTCCCTGCAGGAGGCCGAACAAACCGTCCGTGCTCCGCCTCCTTTTTATCCACTGTTTTTTTCTCCGGGGGGATGACAGGAGGCTGTTCGCGGCGCTTTTCAGGCTTCTCTATGGGCACAGACGGTGGCTTTGGAAGTGGCTGGCTGTCCTCTTCTGAAATTCTTCCCTTTTTTGCTGCAACGCCAGAAGCAGGATTCGGCTTTGGCTGTTTCCCCACTGGTTCCATCGCGCTTTCTTCGGGCACATGGGGGTGTTTTGAGGCTTCTTCATCAGGGTAATCAGGTTCCTCTTGCTGCAAGGGTTCAAATAGGAACCGTCCTTTCCCCAGCCTGGCCGCCCCCCCCTCTTTCTTGCGTAGAAAAACCGCTTTCCTCCCCTTCTTTCCTGGAAATGTGTGGGGTAACCTCTTTTGGTTTCGCTGAGGGCCTGCGCAGCCTGACTTCTTCTGCAGCAGGATGCTCCAAATCCGGGAGCACTTCCGCCTCCACAGGTCCTGCATCCAGCCAGACCAGAGACCCTTTGTTCGGTATTTCCGGCACTGGCGCATTTCTGGCCTGTAACTCTGCCTTAATTTCTGCCAGTTGCCGGGTGGCCGATTGCACCTCCCCTTCAATCGCCCTCACCTTTTCAGGAGTGAATTGAGGTTCCAGGCGACACACCTGTTTCAACAACAGGCTATTCAACTCTTGTTCTCTATTTGAACCAGGTTCAAGCCGACGATCGGGAGGAATCACACTGGTGGTTTCACCATTATCTGAGACGAAAACAATACTGAAATCACTGAATGACGCCCGATGATCGCGGTTCTCCATAAGGTTTCGGATCACCGGCAAGCTATCACGCAAATCCAGTCGGGCCTCAAAGGAGGCCCTTCGGGCATGAACGCTCTTATACTCCTTCTGCAGCGCTGCTACAGCACGGGCTGAGTTATTTACCCGGGGCTCAGGGGAAACAGGCTGAACATTCCGTTCAGACAAAGGGGTGACAGGCTGTTTAAAAGATGGCCTTGGTGTGACAGGAAACCATTCAGGTTTCTCTTCGCCCTGCTTATCAAATGAGTGAGTCTGAAGGTCTCTGAAGTAACTTTGGTGAGCCCTGTGAGGTGGCTCTGATGCAGTTGGCATTACCCTTCCCTGGCAGAACTGTTTTTTTTCAGTATAGAGGTGCTGCCAGGGGTAATGTGTCTTATGCCTTTTATAACTGGAAAAAAGGTTGCAGAAGTCTTGGAACCAGCCCCTTGAACCTCAGGGGAGCGTCCGTTGCAATGAGGCAGATACAGCCTTCATGGGTATCGGCTACCGGCTGGTGAGTCACATCCGGGTCCAGGTCCGCAAGATCTCCGGCACAGAACCTCCCCAGTTCATCACTGTAGGAGCCTTTAAGCACCAGGGTCAGTTCAGAACCACTGTGTCCATGGACGGGCATGCAGGTGCCAGGGGAAATACTCAGCAGCCTGAGCGTGCCATGGGGCACAGGGAGCACAAACTGCTTCATGCCGGGCGCCATGGTCTTCCAATGCAGACGGTCGAGGCGACTACCCAGCATAGGTTGTAGAGGGAGCGGAATATCACTCTCATCAGAGGAACGGGCAGGAGGCTCGACAGCAGGCAGAGGTTCAATCTCATCCAGCATAGCCAGCAGCTCTTTGCGTGAGCGCTCTGGCATCCGGGAACCCGGCTCTTTTTCTATAAAAGCCAGTCCAATCTGCTCCGCTTCCTGCACCTTTCGTTGACACTGTTCACACTCTGTCACATGGCAGGCAATGACCATAGCCAGAGAGTCCGGCAGGCTTCCTGCACCATAGCTCATCAGCGTGCTGTCATCGGGATGGTGATTGCAACCACTCATGATTCACCTCCAATACGATCCCTGAGTTTGGCAAAGGCAAGCCGAAGACCTGATTTGACGCTGCCCAGGGGAATGTCCATATCTTCAGAAATTTCACGATGCGACTTACCTTCGTAATACACCTTGTAAACCAGCTGAGCCTGCTGCAGGGGCAACGCATTCAATGCAAGCTTCAATTTATCACCATCATAAACCGCCATACTGGGGGTAAAACTGACTTCGGGGTAACTGTTAAGAGAAGAAAGACAGTCCGGTTTCTCTTTGCGAAGCCGGTCAATCCATAGGTTGCGGGCAATTCTGAAAATCCAGGTAGATGCACTGGCTTTGGCAGGATCAAAGCTTCCACACTTTCTCCAGACGGACAACATGGCCTCCTGAACCAGCTCTTCTGCCATCTCACTGTCCGCCCCTTTCTGGACCAGAAAGCTCTTCAGCCTGGGAGCAAAATAATCATACAACTGGACAAACAGGGTCTTGTCACGGCTGGCCGATAGTTCCACAAGCACCTTGCTCAGATCGGCACTGCCACCCGCCAGATACGATTTAGAGTCCATAGAATTGTCAACCAGCCGTAGATGCGTCATGGGTCTGTTGCTTTATTTTTACATGAATCCCTTTACGTGGAATAGCCGGAATTGGATCTTCAATGATTCAGGGCAATGGCTATACATGCTCTGTGTAGCCATTGCATTTTTTAAAAGAGAGTTAACTCTCTTTTTTTACCCGGTCATGCTCTCATAGCCCTCTTAAACAGGCTATTTTCTGTCGGGAAAGCAGCTGGCCCTGCCTGCGAAGCGCCTTGAGCAACACCTGCTTGACCGGGCCTGAGACCGCTTCACTTTTTGAAAGAATACTGAAAGGAAAGCGGACATTAATATTCAGTTCCCTGACATCCAGCTTCCTGAGCACCTCTTTCCGATATTTATCAACCAGAAGGTGTTCCGGCAAAAACGCCCAGCCTTCACCCGCCTCCAGCATCGACAGTAGTAAGCTCATATTGTCTATTCGCTGATAATGGCTGGAAAGCAGAGTGGTCTGCTCAAGATTGGAAGAAAAATATTCCTCGGGTATTAACTGGCGGTGCATTTTCAAATCATGCACTGTGGGTTCTGATAGCTGGCAAACCGGCAGTGAAGGGGCCGCCGCAATGCAGAAAGGCAGGTTCATCAGATAGGTGTAATCAGTGGGACTGATGGATCGCCCGCTGTTCAGCAGAACGATGGCCAGATCCGCCTCCCCCTGGTCTATAGCCACCCTGGCCTGGTCAAGCCCACGGTGAAGCCAGTGAACATTTACCTCTTTAAAGCTGGACCGAACCTCAACCATGGCTGCTGTGATCAACTCCATGGGCAGCAATTCACTGTAGAGAACCGTTAACGCGCTTTCCTGCCGGGCTTCGATGCTCCGACTGATGGACTCAAAGGCCAGAGTGTATTCAGCCAGGTTTTTGGCGTGGGAATACAAGGCCTCTCCTGATGAGGTTAATTCGGGGTAGCGCCCCTGTCGGCGAAACAGATCGTATCCCAGGTCCAGCTCCAGGTTACTGACCACCTGGCTCAGGGTGGAACGGTCACGCCCCAGAATTCTTGCCGCAGCACTGAATGACCCCGACTCCGCCACCGTGACAAAAGCCCTTATCTGCTCATAACTAATGGACACTGACTCCCCCCCTGAAAGCCCTCAAACCGTGGATACTATCCAACAAAAGTGATTTAAATCTGATGATAAACCCGGGATACACTGGCCACAAGCAAAGGGAACTCACAACAAAACCCGATCAACAAGAGGACAAAACCATGATCAAGAAGACCCTGATTGCCACCGCAGTAACCCTGTCCGTCCTGGGTACAGCGGGCATAGCCCAGGCGTGTTCATCGGTAGTGTGGAACAGTGACCACGGAGTGGTTCTGACAAGAACCATGGACTGGATGGAAAGCACCCGACCCGTTTTAATGACCGTACGAAAAGGCGACACCCGCAACCTTCATGGTGTCGACACAGGTGAAACTTACCAGGTCAAAAACGACTACCTGGCCATTGCCGGTTATGGTGACCTGATCGGGGAAGGGGTCAATCAACATGGCCTTCAGGTCAGCGTTCAATATTACCGCCCCATGATGCTGGACAAAGCAAAACCGGGAGACGTCTCCCAGGTAGAGCTGGGTGGTTACCTGCTGTCCGAATTTAAAACGGTGGAGGAAGTCGCCAGAGCCCTGCCCAAAATGACGGTAGGGGCAGCGGCAATACCGGAGCTTCCGGAACCGCCTGCATTCCATTATGGCGTCACCGATGCAACCGGGGATCGCATTGTGATTCAGTTTGATGAAGACGGTCTCAAGATCTTTCGAGGTGAAGATGCCCGGGTCATGACCAACAACCCGGGTCAGGGCGAACTGCTGGAACATTGGCATACCAAGAAAAAGGAATTGGCTGCCGCTGGTGGCCCGGACCGGAACTTCAACCTGGAGGCGGGCAATACCAGTGCCAGCCAGCGGTTTGTGTTCAGTCATTACTATGCTTCCCAGCTGAAAGAGTCCTACTCACCGGTTCATGCCATGATGGCCATTGAAAGCACCACTTTAAAAGTGCCCCAGCAGGCTGCCTATGCCGGAGAAGGCGCTATGGACACCTATGCGACGGAGTACAGCATTACCTACAACCTGGACAGTGGTGATGTGGTCTTCAAATACATGGGCAAAGACAAATGGAGTCAGGATCAGTGGAACTACAAAACCCTTTTAGCCAGTGGTCAGACGGTTAAAACCCGCCTTTACTGACACAGCCCTTCAGCAGGCAGCCCTGGCTGCCTGATGGCATCTCCTGAACCAATCTGTCACTCTATCCGTAAAGGTCGCGAATAACGACAAAATGGAGACCCGAAGTGCCAGCAAATGTGTCCGGGAAAGGATTGAATATCGCCGTCATCGGTTCAGGGATCGGAGGGCTTTCCTGTGCCTGGCTGTTATCCCAGCAACACAAAGTTACCCTATTTGAAAAAGACGACCGCTTCGGTGGGCACAGTCACACTGCATTAATAGACCACCCGCCCACTGACAGTACTGAAGTGGAGCAGAACAAAACAACAGCAGTCGACACAGGCTTTATTGTTTTCAACGATCGCACCTACCCCAACCTGACCGCCTTTTTCCAGCACCTTCAAGTGCCCGTTGTGCCTACCGATATGTCGTTTTCAGTCTCCCTTAACCAGGGGAAGCTCGAGTATTCAGGAACCAGTCTTCAGGGGCTCTTTGCCCAGCGCAGCAATCTCCTGAAACCCGGTTTCTGGAAAATGCTACTCGATCTATTGCGCTTTTATCGCAACAGTGAAGGCTGGCTGGACAGCCTTGGGCCGTCCATAACGCTCCGGGAGCTTCTGAATAAAAAGCACTTTGGCAAACCTTTTATCAGAGATCACCTGATTCCCATGGGAGCCGCTATCTGGTCAACACCGGCGGACAAAATGCTGGACTACCCGGCTCTGGCGTTCCTGAGATTCTGCCACAATCATGGGCTCCTGCAACTGACCAACCGGCCCCAGTGGAAGACTGTAAAAGGCGGAAGTCGTGAGTATGTGAAGCGCATCATTCATCAGCTGGGAGACGCCGCCCTGACCAACTGCTGCATCCGCAAAGTCAGGCGCTTTGAGGACCGGGTCGAGATTACCGATATTCGTGGCCAGCAACGGTCGTTTGACCATGTGGTCATGGCCTGTCATGCCGACACCACCCTGGAGCTGCTTAAAGCGCCGGATGAACTGGAGCAGCACCTGCTGGGCGCTTTCCAGTTCCAGCGGAACAAAGCCTTTCTTCACAGTGATCAGCGTCTGATGCCAAACAATAAAAAAGCCTGGGCCAGCTGGAATTATCTGGGCACCACCGGGAACCAGGGCCCCTCCGTCACCTACTGGATGAACCGGCTGCAGCACCTACCGGGCCAGCCACTGTTTGTCACCCTTAACCCGGAAAAGGAACCGGAGACTTCGAAGATTCACGGCTGTTACCTCTATGACCACCCGGTGTTTAACCAAAGCGCCCTGGTCGCCCAGCAGCGGGTATGGGAACTTCAGGGAAGAAACCGAACCTGGTATTGCGGTGCCTGGATGGGCTATGGCTTCCATGAAGACGGTATTCAGTCCGGGCTGGCAGTGGCTGAAAGCCTTGGCGGTATCCAGCGCCCCTGGCAGGTGGACAATGAAAATGACCGGCTCTGCCTGCCTGAGTCCCCAGTGGTTGTGGAGTGAGGCTGCCCATGGACTCTTCTATTTATCAGGGAACGCTGATGCATCGTCGGCTTCGGCCAAAAAAACACCATTTTTCCTACCGGGTTGCCTCCTGGCTGCTGGACCTGGATGAGCTGCCTGAACTGGATAAGCGGTTATCCCTGTTTTCAGTCAACCGCTTCAATCTGGTTTCATTCCACTACGGGGATTATGGGAACCAGTCAACAGCGCCCCTGCGCCAGCAAATTAAACAACTTCTGCAGGCCCAGGGGATTCCAGAACCTGACCACATCCGGCTGCTCTGCTATCCGAGAATTCTGGGGTACGCCTTCAACCCCCTGTCCGTTTATTTCTGTTATGAGAAGAGCAGTGATAACGAAAACCAAAAGACAGACCTGAAGCTAACTGCTGTCGTTTATGAAGTCAGCAACACCTTCAGGGAAAGGCACTCCTATATTATCGCCACAGACGTCGTCATTGCCGCAGACCCCGCAGTCAAAAACAGACCAGCACCGATTATTCGCCAGATGGCAGAAAAAAGGCTGCATGTATCGCCGTTTTTCCCAATGGGGTGTGTCTACCGTTTCAAGGTTATGCCTCCCGCAGAAACCATCAGCCTAGGCATTGGTCTTAACGACCGTGATGGCCGACTGTTTTCGGCAGTGTTCAAAGGCAGACGGCAGCCTGTCAATGACCAACTCATTCTGAAACTCATGGTGATGCTGCCTCTGCAAACCCTCAAGGTCATTGGCGCCATTCACTGGGAAGCCCTGCGCCTCTGGCTGAAAGGGCTGAAAATCTTCAGACACTCTCCCAGGGGTTACTTTTTCAGCTGGAGCAGGGGAACTTCTCTGAGCGCCAACACCCAAAGCGAAAGAAAAACGCACAACAATTTCAGTCAGGGAGCGTAATCCATGAACCCAGCCCAGGACGCCTCAATAACAGGCAGCCCAGTGATAAAGAAAACCAGAAAAACCATCAGCTGGCTGGAGAAAAGGCTGAAAAAAGTGGGTGTATCCCGCATCGAGCTGCATTTTGGGGAAATGGACAAGTTTAAAGTGGGCCGTCACCACCCTGACATCGCAGTCCCCACCCTTCGCATCAGCCATCCGGTCAAAGTATTGAAACAGAGTGGTAAAGGTCTGCTTGGCTGGGCAGAAGCCTATATGGCTAACGATTGGAGTACACCGGACCTTAATCAGATAATGAGCTGGGCAATGGCCAATGAAAAACCCCTTGAACAGGCCTTTGCTCAAAAGGGCGCTGTTGTGATGATTTATCGGCTGCTGCACTGGCTGAATCGCAACAACAAGCGGGGTAGCCGCCGCAATATTGCCGCCCACTATGACCTTGGCAATGACTTTTACCAGTTGTGGCTGGATTCAACCATGACCTATTCCAGCGCCCTGTTTAAAAACGACAATGACTCACTGGAGCAGGCACAGAACCATAAATACCAGACCATCATCGACTGGCTGGAACTAGAGGATCAGCACTCCATCCTGGAAATTGGCTGTGGCTGGGGGGGATTGGCCCGTGCACTGGGCGGCAGATACCAGAGCCAGTACCACGGCATTACTCTATCAAAAGAGCAGCAGAGCTATGCCCGGCAGCACTCCCGGTCCCCATCCCATGAATTCAGTCTGACCGACTATCGGGATATCTCCGGACAATACGACCGCATTGCTTCCATTGAGATGATCGAAGCCGTTGGCGAGCAGCACTGGCCTGTGTATTTTGAAAAAATCCACAACAGCCTGAAACCCGGGGGAACGGCTGTGATTCAGGCAATATTGATTGATGAACAGCGATTTGACCGCTATCGCAGGCGGGTGGACTTTATTCAACGCTATATATTTCCCGGGGGCATGCTGCCTTCCCCCCGCATGATCAGGGAACAGGCACAAAAAGCCGGTCTTCATATGGAAAAGACACTCTCTTTTGGCCAGGACTATGCCAGAACACTGGCGCTATGGACGGAGCAATTCCTGGATGCATGGCCTGCCATCAGCAGGCTGGGCTTTGATGAACGTTTCCGACGAATGTGGCACTTTTATCTGGCTTACTGCGAAGCCGGCTTTGCTCACAAGTCCATCGACGTCTGCATGATCAAGCTTCGCAAACCAGGATGACGCCCCCCTTCAAACCTGTCTCTGAATCACAAAAATCACCCAGCCAGGAAGCTCAAAGGAAAGGAAGCCTATGCCTTACAAAAGAAGCCCTGTAACCCAGAAAGGACTGCAGAAAAGAAACATCGGATTTGTACTTCTATTGACGTTTATAATGACATTAACAGGGTGCAGCAACATGAAACCGGAAGACTACACAAACAGCCAGCCAGCACTGAAAATTGAAGACTACTTTGCGGGACGGACCGAAGCCTGGGGCATGTTTCAGGACCGGTTTGGAAAGGTTCGTAACCGGTTCAAAGTGGTAATGAACGGCCAGGTAAAAGAAGGCGCACTGATACTGGATGAAGACTTCTTCTACGAAGACGGGAGCACGTCTAATCGTCTATGGACGATCCAGATCCTGGGAGATGGCCTTTATGAAGGTACCGCGGACGATGTGATCGGCCTCGCCAGGGGAAAAAGTGCGGGCAATGCCTTTAACTGGACCTACCAGATGGAGCTGCCCATTGGTGGAAAAAAGTGGAAGGTGTCCTTTGATGACTGGCTGTTTCTTCAGGAAGACGGCATCCTGCTGAACGTTGCGGAAGTGACTAAATGGGGGTTCACCCTTGGCAGGCTGACTTTCGCTTTCCGGAAGGGATCTCCCCAGCAGAACGCTCAGTGATTTAAAGCTTACAACCCTGCATGGATAACACTTTTTAATCCAGGAACGAACAAAGGCTGACACCACTATGCCCACAGCGTCGACAACCAATAACCCGATTAACAAAACAACCGTCGCCTGGATCACCGGCGCCAGTCAGGGTATTGGCAGAGCACTGGCACTGGCCATGGCAGAACAGGGAGTCACTGTCGCCGCCAGTGCCCGCAGCCAGGACAATCTCAACGCTCTGGTGGAAGACGCCCGGCAACTGCCGGGCACCGTTGTTGCTTACCCTCTGGACGTCACAGATCAGCAAGCAGTAAACCAGACTGTTGAGCGAATCATCCGTGAACTGGGGCAGATCGATCAGGCCATTCTCAACGCAGGAACCTTTATTCCCATGTCTGCCAGCCACTTCAGCGCCAGGGTCATTCATGAGCAAATGACGCTGAATGTCATGGGCGTCTGTTACTGCCTTGAACCACTGATCACTGCCATGCAGGCAAAAGGGAAGGGACTGATTGCCATCAATGCCTCTCTGGCAGGCTACCGGGGGCTTCCCAAATCCTCCGCCTACGGGGCCACCAAAGCAGCATTGATCAACATGGCCGAGTCCATGTACCTGGATCTTCGCTCCTCTGGCATAGACATCAAAATCATCAACCCCGGTTTTGTGAAAACCCCGCTGACCGATAAAAACCGCTTTTCAATGCCCTTTCTGATGGCAGTAGATGATGCAGCAAAGGCCATCCTTCGGGGACTCAGGTCAAACCGTTTTGAAATACGCTTTCCCGTCCTGTTTGCCGGTATCATTGGCTTGCTCCGTATCCTCCCCTATCGACTCTATTTCTGGTTGATCCGGCGTTTGTATTGATCCTGGGCAGGCTCCTGGCTGGACAGCTGCCTGTAAACCCCATAGACTCGAGCCGTTGGTTGGGGTGTTCAGCCTTTACTGGAAAGTGAAGTCAGCTGAACTGAGAAACACCCATAGAACCTGAACCAGATAATGCTGGCGTAGGAAACCAAAAGGTCACCGTTTTTGCAGTAAAAAGCTGCACCACAGCGGACTCAGTAAAAGAAACGACACCTGCTTGCCCCACGACAGGTGGCACTCTTCTTCACCCATGCTTTCCTGATGACCTGATGGGCATTTCCCGGCCAGAATCTATTTCTCGATAAGAGATGTACCGGATAAGAGATGTACCGTATGGAAAGCCCAGAACAAATGCCTGTTAAGACCACCCCCATCGCACTGACCATTGCCGGCTCCGACAGTGGCGGCGGCGCAGGTATCCAGGCTGACCTGAAGACCTTTTCCGCACTGGGCGTCTACGGATGCAGTGCCATAACGGCGCTGACCGCACAGAATACCCTGGGGGTTCAGGGTATTTTTGACGTTGAGCCTGAGTTTGTCCACCAGCAGCTGACCTCCGTTCTCAGCGACCTGAATGTGGGCGCAGCCAAGGTCGGCATGCTCAGTCAGCCTGAAGTCATTGACACCGTGGCCCGGGCAGTCAGTGAATACCACATTGAATCCCTGGTGGTTGACCCTGTTATGGTAGCCACCAGCGGCGATGTTCTGCTGCAGGAAGCGGCCATTGACCAGCTGCGTAACCGGCTGATTCCCAAAGCCGCCCTGATCACCCCCAACCTTCCGGAAGCGGCTGTGCTACTTGGCTGCCCAAGACCTGAATCCCTGGAAGCCATGATTGCCATGGTTGAGCCACTGCTGGCGCTGGGATCAAAAGCAGTACTGCTAAAAGGTGGGCACTTAACCTCAGGCGCCTCTTCCCAGAATGCAGCTGCTGGCAAAGCCATCGACCTGTTCCACGATGGCCAGACTCTGCATCAACTGGAATCCCCCTGGACAGAAACACGAAACACCCATGGTACCGGCTGTACCCTGTCATCAGCAGTCACTGCATTCCTGGCAAAAGGTGAATCATTGACCGATGCCGTCCATCAGGCCAAGGAGTACATTGCCCGGGCCATTGCCCATGCCGATGAACTGGAAATCAGCAAAAACCGGGGCGACGGCCATGGTCCTGTGCACCACTTCTGTCGGATCTGGTAAGGCTTTCCAAGTGTCCATAGCGCAATAAAACCCGTTTCAGGAGCGATAATTACCCCTTATGTTTGATGTTGTTGTCAGGGGTGCCAGCCTTCATTTTGGCAACCACTGTGTGTTTGAGGGCATTAATCTGACCCTGAAGGGGGGTCAGTGGACCTGTCTGCTCGGTGGCAGCGGTGTGGGTAAAACCAGCCTGCTGCGGCTGGTAGCCGGATTACCCGCCGGAGAGTCAGGGACGGCCCGGGGAACGGTCCACTGTCAGGATGGGTTTCCGGTCACCCAGAGAATCGCCTGGATGGCTCAGCAGGATCTGCTACTGCCCTGGTATTCGGTTCTGGAAAACATCACCCTGGGTCACCGCCTCCGATGCTCCTGGCTGAAAGCACTGAACCGAAAAAGCCGGATTCCACCGGATGCCCGGGATCAGGCCATGACCATTCTTGAACAAGTGGGACTGGCGGACAAAGCCGACTCACTTCCCCAGAACCTGTCCGGAGGTCAGCGACAAAGGGTCGCCCTGGCCAGAACATTGATGGAAAACCGGCCTCTGGTGCTGATGGATGAACCCTTTGGTGCCCTGGATGCCATCACCCGCCTCAACCTTCAGGATCTGGCCTGTGAACTGTTGCAGAACCGCACCGTGCTGCTGATCACCCACGATCCACTGGAAGCCTTAAGGCTTGGGCACCAGGTCTATCATCTGCAGGGACAGCCCGCACGTCTTACCGATGCCATTACCCCTCCCGGAAAGACGCCCCGCTCACTGGACGACAGAGAGCTTATGTCTCTGCAGGGGCAGCTGCTTGACCGGCTGCGACATGACACGCTGATTGCCAAGGAGGCGGGACAATGAACGACTCTTTGAAACCCCTGATTGTCTTCATCGGTCTGCTACTGCTCTGGCAGGGGCTGGTGGTGGCACTGGAAATGCCGTCGTATATTTTGCCCGGTCCCATCGAAGTGGTGAAAAGCATGATCGAGAATGCTGCCCTGCTCTGGGAAAACACCCTGGTGACTCTGGCAGAAATGTTAATGGGTCTGGTACTCGGTGTCCTTTTTGGCGTTCTTCTGGCCCTGCTGCTGGTCTACTTCGCCATTCTCCGCCCCTGGCTGCTACCGCCTCTGCTGATTACCCAGGCCATTCCCGTCTTTGCCCTGGCCCCCATTTTGATGCTCTGGTTTGGCTATGGTCTGGCCTCCAAAGTCGTCATGACCATACTGGTGATCTTTTTTCCCGTGGCCACCTGTTGCTACGACGGACTCCGGCATACCCATCAGGGCTGGCTGGATATGGCCCAGACCATGGGAGGAAAACGGTTTGCCATTCTGCGCCATATTCGCTGGCCCGCCGCCCTACCCGCTCTGGCTTCCGGTCTGCGGGTAGCCGTTGTTGTGGCCCCCATCGGCGCAGTTGTCGGGGAATGGGTGGGCTCCAGCGCCGGTCTTGGTTATATGATGATCCAGGCCAATGCCCGACTCTGGGTGGACCAGATGTTTGCCGCCCTGGCGGTTCTGGCCTTCTGTTCCGTCACTCTTTACTACCTTACGGACCGTGCCCTGCGCTGGCTGATTCCCTGGCAGCCTGAAACCTCCTGATGGCCATCGTTAAACACAAAAGACAAACGCCTTTATCTTCCATACGAGAATGAGAGGAGCCCTATCGATGAAACGCTTTCTGACCCTGCTGGTCGCAGTGGTTTTCTCACTGACAGCACATGCTGGTTCCAAAAGCCAGGCAGGTAATAAGCCATTGGCAAAGCCACAAACGCTGACCCTGATGCTGGAGTGGTTTGTCAATCCGGATCATGGCCCCATCATCATCGCCCAGGAAAAAGGGTACTTCAGGGATCAGGGATTGAACGTCAACATCCAGGAACCCGCTGACCCAAACCTTCCCCCCAAACTGGTGGCTGCCGGAGACGTGGATCTGGCGGTTTACTATCAACCCAGCCTGACCCATGGGGTGGCCAACGGACTGCCACTGGCCTGGGCGGGTACGCTGGTTGCCACCCCTCTGGATGGTGTGATTGTTCTGGATGAAAGCCCCATCCGGTCCCTGAAAGACCTGAAAGGCAAAACCATTGGCCTGAATATCGGCGGTATCGAAAATGCCCTGCTGGATACCCTGTTTGAGCCCTATGGTTTTGGCGCCAGGGATGTCAAGCTGGTGAACGTCGGCTGGAACCTTTCCTCATCGCTGATGAGCGGCAGAGTGGATGCCATCATGGGTGCCTATCGCAACTTTGAATTGAACCAACTGGCCATTGAAGGTCGTAAAGGGCGGATGTTCTATTACGAAGAAAACCGGATTCCTCCCTACGATGAGCTGATTTACATCGCTAATAAAAAGAGCGCTGACAAAGACGCCATTCGTCGCTTTCTAAGGGCCGTAGAACTGGGCGCCCAGTTTATTGTGAATAACCCGAAACAATCCTGGGAAATCTTCCGGGACTACAACCCGAAACAATTGGACAATGAATTGAACCACCGGGCCTGGTTTGACACCATCCCTCACTTCGCCCTGCGACCTGCCGCCAGGGATGTGGGACGTTACCAGCGTTTTGCAGACTACCTTGAAAACAGAGGGGAATTGAAATCCCACCTGAAGGCCAGCGATTTCATGCTGGAGTTATAAAAGACAGAACCTTCAGACTCTCAGGTACATTCGGTGGCGGTGCAACTCCGCCGCCACCAGAAAAAACAGGAATAACTGGACAAAAGAGTAGAGCAAAGATCCCCCCTGCAAACCCGCAACCGGTACAAACCAGCTTTCATAAATCCACTGGTACAGGGACACATCCGGCAAAGGAGAAGGCAGGTTATGCAGAGTTTTCTTCCAGAGGGCGTGCAGAACATAAACAACAATGGCATTCATTCCCAGAATCCGGAACGGACTCAACCAGGGAGAGCCACCCACCTTACCGCTCAGCAAAGCAAACAATACCAGGCCAATACCACCGGAGCACAACACAAAAGAACTGGTCCATAGCTGCTTATTGAAAGGGTCCCAGGGGCTGATCAACCATCCTGACACCAGCAGGATAACGCCAAAGCCCAGCGGATAGCGCCAGCTGTTTTCCGCAGACCGACAGCGAACAGCCAGGTAGCCAATCAGCACACTGCAGGTTGCAGACAATGTGCTCAGCCAGCCCTCAGGTTCAAAAACCTGCCAGCCGCCAAAATCCGGATAATAATCCCTGAACATATGGTCTGGCCCAAGCAGAAAAAGATCAATGTGCCGATGGAGGTTATCCACTGGCGTCATCGCCGACTGGGTCAGCCATGTTATCAAGGCATAACCGGCCAGAATCAATCCCGTGAGAAGCATAACGCTCCGGGTGCTGAACAAGTGAACCATCAGATAGGCCAGACCGTAACAAAGGGCAATTCTCTGCAGCACGCCCAGAACTCGAAACGTATCGGGAGAAAAACCGATAAAGGGAAAAGCATTCAAAAACCAGCCCAGCAACCATAGCAGCAAAACCCTTTTGATCACCCTTACCGGTGGTGGCAGGGATGCTTTGACGGCCAGAGACATGCCAGCGGCCAGGAGAAAAAAAGGAAACACCAGGTCCGCTACAGTCAAACCATTCCACTGGGCATGGCTCAGCCATTCATAGCGATACACCCTGCTGCCCGCCAGATTCACCAGAATCATGCCCGCGATGCTGATTCCCCTGAAGTCATCAAGAGCATCATCTCTGGCGAAAGGAATCCTGTTCATCTTGATACCTGACTGTGTGAACGCTCAGTTCGGTATTGTAGTCAGTTACACAGAAAACCCAGTTTAGTGGGCAGTGGAGATAAAACACATGGCCGATGGTGGTCAGTATTACCAGATAGAGCTGTAGGATAGTTTGCAGCTAACCCTGATGTGACGCTCTATATAAAGAGGGTGAAGAATGTCATAACTGACAGAAGCTTCACAATTTATTAACAGGCTCTCCGGGAACTCCGGCAGAAGATCAATCATTTGATTCAAATCACAAAAGCCCGGATAACAGCTCTTTAAAATCTTATTCATCTCACAGAGAAAATTAAGGAGAGCCAGGGCAATTAAAGAGGGCATGGTACCCTACTGCCATCTGGCTTTCCGCCCCAAACCACACCGAATAACACTACCTGATACGGTTATCTGCTGATATCGGCAGGGGGGGGACTTTTACACATAATGAACCTGACCGGATTCTGACAGGTGAGCAGCTCTGTTTGCACGACCAGGAAAGATAGTGAGAAACCGGCAGTACACATCCATGAAAGGTAGAGAATATTTCTAAAAAAACGGTATTAAAGAAATGATCCACTTAATTGAAAGAACCTGTTGACTCTCTTTTTGAAACACAGTTATAAGCTCGAAGGTGTCGCCCGGACTCTGCCAAAATAGAAGACGGATAGAAAAGAAGACGACACCATCTGTTTAAATCGATTTACCGGTTAACCCAAAGGAATATCAGCCATGTCGATTGCAGTATCCGCCAACATTCTGATTATGGTGGGGCTCATCGCTCTGCTTTATCGTTTTCAGAAACAATACATGCCCTTTACCCGCAGGGTCTTTATCGCTCTGGGCCTGGGGGTTGCCTTTGGGGCCTGTCTGCAGATGTTTTACGGAGCCTCTTCCGACACCGTATCTGAGTCCATCAGCTGGTTTAATGTCGTGGGCAATGGCTACGTAGGTCTGCTGAAAATGATCGTGGTGCCGCTGGTCATGGTTTCCGTTATATCGGCCATCCTGAAACTCAAGGGCGCTGGCGCCCTCGGCCGGATCAGTGGCTGGATTCTGGCACTGCTGATGGTAACCGTCTCCATAGCCGCAATTATCGGAATCATTTCCGCCCTGGGCTTCGGGCTCAGTGCCGAGTCCATCACCTCCGGTGCCCGGGAAGCTGCCCGGGGAGAACAACTGATTTCCAGAGCAGCTGGCCTCCAGGATCTCTCCATCCCCAGCATGCTGATCAGCCTGATTCCCTATAACCCCTTTATGGATATGACCGGTGCCCGCAGTACCTCCATCATCGGTGTAGTCATCTTCTCCGCCTTTATCGGGGTATCCGCCCTGGGATTGCACCGGAAACAGCCGGACATCGCCGCCCGCTTTGAAGGGGCCGTTGAGGTTGCCCACGCCCTGGTCATGAGAATGGTCACCCTGGTGCTGCGTTTGACCCCATTCGGTATCCTGGCCCTGATGACCAAGGTGGTAGCAGGCAGTAACTTTGCTGACATCCTGCAGCTGATCCAGTTTGTATTTGCCTCCTATGCCGCCCTGATTGCTGTCTTTGTTGTACACCTGATTATGGTGACCCTGGTGGGTGCCAGCCCCGTTCAATTCATCAGAAAAGTGCTGCCGGTACTGACCTTTGCCTTCACCTCCCGAAGCAGTGCAGGCACCATGCCCCTCACAATCCAGACCATGACCCAGCGCCTGGGTGTCTCTGAAGGCGTCGCCAACTTTGCCGCCTCCTTTGGCACCACTATTGGCCAGAATGGTTGTGCCGGGATCTACCCTGCCATGCTGGCAGTCATGATTGCCCCTACCGTTGGGGTTGATCCTACCAGCCTGAGCTTTATCGGCACTCTGGTGGTGACCATCGCCATCGGCTCCTTTGGTGTAGCCGGTGTCGGTGGTGGCGCAACCTTTGCGGCACTGATTGTGCTGTCTGCACTGGGTCTGCCGGTTGAGCTGGCCGGTCTGCTGATCTCCATTGAGCCCCTGATTGATATGGGCCGCACCGCAGTGAACGTCAGTGGCGCCATTGCCACCGGCTTTGTCGGTGGCCGGGCCATGGGAGAAGTGGATATGACCACTTTCAACAACAATGAGTCCTTTGAACTGGATATGGATACGGTTTCCTGAAGATGTCAGTTAACGATCAGAACAGCTCCCTCCAGGAGCCCCTGCAAATAGTCATTATTGGTGCTGAAGCCGCTGGCATGAGTGCCGCGGCCAAGGCGCGACGGGTGGCGAAAGATGCACGGATCACCGTTTTTGAACAGTCTGACGTCATCTCATTCGGTGCCTGTGGCCTCCCTTATTATGTGGGTGACTTTTTCTCCAACCCCGGAGAGATGTCAGAGTTCACCCCGGAACAGTTTGCGGCAAAAGGCATTAATGTCCAGATAAAGCATCGTGTTGAGTCCGTGGATCCTGCACAACAAGTCGTTCAGGTGAAAGACCTCTCGAACGGCAGAGTCTTTGAACAACCCTATGACCGGCTGATGATCGCCACCGGTGCCGAACCGGTTGTGCCTCCGGTTCCGGGGCTGAGGGAAGGCCTGAAAAACGGACGGGTATTCTGTGTAAAAACCATGCAGGATGGCATTCATCTGAAAGAAGCCGTCTGCAGCAATCAGGTGCAGGACGTGGTGATCATCGGCGCTGGCTATATCGGCCTGGAAATGGCCGAAGCCCTTGAGCGCCAGGGTAAACGGGTTCGTATCATCGAAAGCGCTAACGCTCCCCTGGCGGGGAGTTTTGACCAGGAAGTGGCTGAACTGGTGGTCAATGCCCTTGAACAGGCCGGAGTGGCCTGTCACTGGCAGGAGTCGCTGGTAGCGTTGAAGGAAGATGAAAACCACAGTCTGCAGCTCACCACCGATAAAGGAAATTATCGGGCTGACCTGGTGGTTCTTTGCACAGGCGTAAGGCCCAATACGGCATTTGTCGCTGACCTTGAGCTGGAAACAGCAGGTCTTGAAAGGCTGAAGAACGGTGCACTGGTCACAGACGACCAGTGTCGAACCAATATTCCAGGTATCTTTGCCGCAGGTGACTGCGCTACGGTACCCCATGCTCAACTTGAAAAACCGGTGTGGATTCCCCTGGCCACCTATGCCAACAAAATGGGAAGACTGGCCGGTGAAGTGATGGGAGGGCTGGACAAGCGCTTTCCTGGAGCCTACGGTGCCGCCTGCCTGAAAGTCATGGACCTGGAAGCGGGTCGGGTTGGGCTCAGCGAAAAGGAGGCCCTGGAACAGGGAGTGGATTATAAAACGGTGGTGATCCGGGATAAGGATCATACCAATTATTATCCTGGCCAGTCCGACATCCTGGTAAAACTGGTGTATGAACCTGGCAGCAAAAAACTGCTGGGAGGCCAGGTTGCCGGTGGACGGGGTGCAGTGCTCAGGGTGGACGCCCTGGCAGCAGCCCTCAAGGGGGGCCTCACCACCGAAGACCTCGGTATGATGGACTTCTGCTACGCTCCTCCTTTTGCCCGTACCTGGGACGCCCTTAATGTAGCGGGTAATGTAGCCCGATAAATAATTTCACCTGCCCGGCTCTCCTCCTGGAGAGCCATACCTTCCACATCGGACAGTTGCCTTTTTCTTCTGCTGGCAGCACAATCCGAAACCCACCCTTTCAGAACAGACCTTACCAAAATCTCTCAAAACCAATCGCTTGATTGATCTGAATCAATAGACGTTTCCTGCAACAAAAGACAGTATGCGGAAAAAATAACCAGAGGATAGCGATAGTGCCGAATGCAAACACCTCCTTTCAAAGATCCAGCCCCGGAGCCACCTATTGGCTATCCCTGTTCGCAGGCCCCCTTGTTCTTCTATTGACGCTCATCGTCCCTCCCCCTCAGGGAATGGAACTGCATGCCTGGTATATGGTGGGTGTCGCCACCATGATGGCCATCTGGTGGGTGTCTGAAGTCGTTCCTATTCCGGTCACATCCCTGCTCCCAATACTACTGGTGCCATTACTGGGAATCGCCAGCATCAAGCAGGTGACCGCCCCTTATGCCCATCCCACCATTTACCTGTTCTTTGGTGGCTTTATGCTGGGGATGGCCATGGAGCGCTGGAATCTGCATAAGCGCATTGCCCTGCATATTATGCTGAAAACCGGTGTCCGCCCGGACAGGCAGATTGCCGGCTTTATGATTGCCACCGCCTTTCTGAGCATGTGGGTATCCAATACTGCTACCAGCGTTATGATGCTGCCCATTGGTCTATCAGTGGCCTCCATGGTATCCGGTCCCAGCAAGGCACAGAACAACGCTTTTGCCAAGGCGCTTCTGCTGGCCATTGCCTATAGCGCCAGTATCGGTGGTCTGGCCACCTTGATCGGCACACCGCCCAATGCACTGTTAGCGGCCTTTCTTTCCGAAACCTATAACATGGAAGTGGGCTTTGCCCAGTGGATGCTGGTGGGCCTGCCCATCAGTTTGCTGATGCTGCTTGCCACCTGGATCTGGCTCACCCGTTTTGGCTTCAAACTTTCCAATGAGGAAAACCCGGAAGCCACCACCTTATTCAGACAGCAGTTAAGTGAACTGGGCCCCATGAGCCGTGGAGAACGCACGGTTGCCATTATTTTTGTGGTGACGGCACTGGCCTGGATTGCACGACCACTGCTGAAAGGTTTTATCCCGGGCCTGTCGGATACCATCATCGCCATCGCCGCTACGATCAGCCTGTTTATTATTCCGGTCAAGCAAGATGAACGGGTCTATGTGATGTCCTGGGAAAAAGCCCGGGAAATTCCCTGGGGTGTACTGATGCTGTTTGGTGGTGGCCTCACCCTGGCCGCCCAGATCAAAAGCACCGGACTGGCTACCTGGGTGGCAGAAGCCATGAGCATCGTCAATGGCATGCCAGTGTTGCTGGTGGTGGCTTTTGTGGTGACCGTCATCATCTTCCTGACGGAACTGACCAGTAATACCGCAACCGCCGCCGGCTTTCTGCCCCTGATGGGAGCACTGGGTGTGACTCTGGGTATTGATCCGGTCATGCTGGCCGCACCGGCAGCCCTGGCGGCCAGTTGTGCCTTTATGATGCCCGTGGCAACACCGCCCAATGCCATTGTGTTCGGCTCCGGCAAACTTGAAATCAGGGATATGATCAAGGCAGGCTTTGCCCTGAACATCGCAGGCATAGTGCTGGTGTCTCTGGTGGGCTACCTGCTGGTGGGCCTGTTCCTCACCTGATCCCCCAGGCTTTTCCTGGAAACAGCCCCGCTCATCCTTCCCAGGTGGGCGGGGCCATGTCTAAACAGAATATTTTCACCCCTTGTCTTTTCTCCTCCACACCGTGCATTGCGCAACACTGTGCTGGTATTTCCTGGCGGTTTCGCGAATCACAAACGGCACATCCATTGGGGGCTGCACTTCCTCAAACTGGTCCCCAAGGATTCGCTGAAGTCCAGTATAGGTGTCCACCACTTCACCATTTTCACGGATACCCCCAACCCACTTCTCTTTGGGGGTATATTCCTCCAGCCAGGTGTAGGGCGAGGTCAACACCAACAGCCCCCCAGGGCGCAACCGTTCATGAACGGTTCCCAGAAACTGTTCAGGATCGTGCAGCCGGTCAATCAGATTACCCGCAAAAATCAGATCATAATCCCGGTAGAGGTCTTTGAGGTTGCAGGCATCGCCCTGGGTAAAACGAATCCGGTTCACATCAATGTCACCCAGCCCCAGTTCCCTCAGATCCGCAATACAGTATTCACCCAGCTCACCTTCTGTAGGAACGAAATATCGAATCCGACTGCTGGCCTGCAGCTCCGATGCGGCGGAAATAAAGCGCGCCGAGAAATCAATGCCGTCCACATGACCAAACCAGCGGGCCAACTCAAAACTGGTTCTCCCTACGGAGCAGCCAAGATCCAGAGCCCGGGTTTGCGATTGACCATCCAGAAGTTCATAACAGATCCGGGCACAGGCCGCCGGATAATTGGGCACCTCAAAGAAGGTTTCGCCATAGTGAAAAGCCAGGTACTGGGCTACCAGCAGGTCGGTTTCATAAGGGTTGTCAGTGGTCATTTCTGTGCTCGTAGATTCCACATAGCGAAAACCGGCGTGTTGGAAGAAGTGCCGCCGGAAAGCATAACGGGAATCGCGGAGGGCGCAGTTGCCCGTAGAAATCCAGCTGCCCCCCTTGATCAGGTTATGCCGCCCGTCAAAGGTAGGGGTTGAAAAATCATCATAGCAGGGGTGAACCCGGAACCCGTCAAACCCATCAATGGCGGTGGAGGTCCATTGCCAGACATTGCCAATCACGTCATACAGCTCATCATTTGACTCACCATCTAACTCGCAAGAGCCAAACCGGTTTACCGGACAGGAAGACGCCCAGTACTCAAGGTTGATATTACCAGGAGCCTGTTGCCACCAGGGCTGATCCGTTTCAATCCGATCCCGGAGACAGTACCATTCCGCTTCACTGGGCAGCTGGATCTGTTTCCCGGTGACTTCGCTTTTCCACTGACAGAATGCCTGGGCTTCATGGCAATTGACGTCCACCGGCCAGTCCCACGGCATAGCCATCTCCTGTAGCATGGTGCGATAGCGGTACGCATTGTCATCCGGTACCCAGAACTCCGGATGGCGGGCTCTGGTGAACGTTGCCCATGCCCATCCTTCATCGGACCACCAGCGCTCCTGATCATAGCCACCTGCGTCTATAAACTGTTTGAACTCGCCATTACTGACCAGGTACTGGCTGGCGCGAAAATCCTGGACCTCTACTTCAAACTGGCCGTATTCATTATCCCAGCCATAAAGTGGATCATCGAAGTCTTTACCGAGGCGAACAATACGACCAGGGACATCCAGCAAACGGTTATCGGGAGCCTTGTCACTGTCAGCGCATACTGGCCAGGAGGGGTGGGACTTTACATACGACAGTGGTAGCTGCCGAATCAATACGGAAGACGTTTCCAGATGGATTCGTTCATGCTCTATCCCCATAAGAATAATCCAGGCCGGACTCTCCCAGGTGACAGGCATTTCCATGGGCATTTGCCCGATAAAGGTAGAAACCCTTTCTCGGACCTGCTTTCGATACGCCCTCATCTGCTCCACAGATGGCCAATGGTAATGACTGTCATCCAGGTCATCCCAGGACATTTCATCGACACCAATGGCCACAATGGATTCAATCCGGGAGTCCACTCTTTCATCAATCAGCTTGGCCGTCACCAGCTTGTTAATAAAAAACGCAGCGGTATGGCCAAAATAAAAAATCAGGGGGTGTCTCAGAGGAATCGCTTTCTCAAACCAGGCGGCGTCACAGGTCAGTGTTTCAAACAGCTGCTCATAATGATCATAGGTTTGATGAAAATACTGGAGCAGCTCCTGACGCTTATTTTCAGGGTCGCCCTGATTCAGGAGCAGTGTTCTGGTTCTATTGTCTGACAGGGCTTCCGGCGAAGGATGGCCTTCAAGATGACTTCTGGACGAACTGCTACAGGGCTGTTCAAGCACGTCATGCACTCCTGGGTGTATGGATGAGCTGAAGTTTTCCTATACGTCACGGAAACCATTTGGATCTTTCCAAGGTCGGTTATTTGAGCCAAAGAATCAAGGGACTTTCAGTGGTCGGCCAGCAGAAAGGGAAGCTGATGCAGGTTGTGGATAACCTCCCAGGGCTGATGTTCTTTCGGCACAGGACAGAGATCAGGATTAAACCAGATGCTCCGGATACCAACGCCATTGGCTCCGGCTACGTCCGATGTCAGGGAATCCCCTACATGCACGGTTTCTTCTGCAGAAACACCGGCTGTAGCCATGGCTTTCAGAAACAGGTCCGGTTCTGGTTTGGCACTGTTCAGGTCTTCTGAGCGGAGGGATACTTTAAAGTACCGACCAATAGACAATCGGCGTACATCAAGGTTGCCATTGGTTAACGATCCGAGGATATAGTGTTGGGACAGCGCCTCCAGTACTGACATCACTTCTGGAAAATACTCCACCTCATGACGACACTCCATAAACACAACCATGGTCTGATCGGCAATGGAGACCGCCTTTTCCATGGAGCACCCCGCCCGGACTAACCCCAGAACCAGGGCATAATGACGCATTTCAGTGATTTGATGGCTCAGCTCAGGGCGCTGCCTGCAGACATCCCTTCTCAGCTGCATCAGGCTCTCCCGGGTAAAACAGTCAAAGAAAGCAGGCCATAATGCCTCAAGACAGGCCAGTGACTCCTGTTCTGCCCGGGCAATCACCGGGCCGTTGTTCCAGAGGGTGTCATCCAGGTCAAAGGTCACCAGTTTGAGGGTCATGGGCGGATTTTTCAGACTGTGAAAACACGACGGTTATCTTATCAACTCAAACAGCAAATGGCTCCTATTCTTTCTTTTTCCTGAGCTTTAACAAAGCCTCCGCGGCATCTTTCATATCTTTATCAAACGGTGCCTTTTTTTTGAAATCCAGTAATACAGCGGCAGAGTGAGCCTGGTCCTGAGCCTCCATCAAAGCCTCTACCGAATCGCTATGGTTTCTTAACGCAACGATCCCTTCAGCGGCTGACATCGGTTTATCAACCGCATTCGAAACCAAGTTTTCATGAAGCAGCCACTCAAGACTTGACAGCTCATCATATGGATCGCTAATTCCATTATCAATGCCAGCTTCCAGCGGTTCACAAGGAACCTCTTCTGCTTGGGAATCTATTATGACGTTACTGCTATCATTTGAACAGTTGTCATAAAGCACAGTGTTTAGCGACTCATTTCCAGAAGACTCAATTTCAGAAGACTCCATTTCAGAAGAGGGGGTTACACTTCTATCTTCTCCTTGCAGCTCATGGGAAAGTTCAACATCTAAATAACAATAATTATGTTCACAAAAAACAGTTAACGTACTTTCATTAATAGAATGAGTCAAAACTGAACTGCCTGTACTATAGGTGTGATCACCAACAAGCCCAGTAGGAGAATCTTCTTGACTGGCTGCCACTGAACTCCCCAATAGAGATTCACCATTACTGCCATTAACCTCAACCACAGGAAAAACCACCAGGTTATTTTCAAACTGCTGATCAGGATGCCGGGTATCTGATCTGAAAAGTGCTGACTGCATTGCCAGTGTTAAATGATGATCCGGAGCTAACAGATAAGGTCGTTCAACCTTTGGATTCCACTGTTGATACACCCAAGCTTCAGCTCTTTTCACGTTCTCAGCCTCCAGCCATGCATGGGTAATAGCCCGCTTGCCCTGCAAAATATCCACAGGCTGAATCCGCCCATTATGAAACTGATAGCTGCTCCCGGGGTTCAGCCGATGGGACGTTTTAATCTGCACCCTCTTTTCACCCTCACCCAAAAAATGGCATTCAATAATGAAATCGTTATCACTACCCGCTCCTTCATTTCCCCCAGAGCAATCCCCTTCTCCCATCACAATTAAATCAGAGGGATCAACCACAAACTCAAATCTCAAAACCAGGGACTCCAGAGGCTCAGAACTGTCTTCTGGCCAGACCAGGGTAATTTCGTTCTGATTCTGTATAACCAGCCCTTTTGCCTGTTCAAATAAAGGCAACCACATCCTGTGCCTGGATGCTTCATTTGCATCTCTGAAATCAGCCTGAACAAAACCGCCAAACAAGGAAAAAACCAGGCAAATTATTTTTGCCTTAAAAAGTATTCTGCTTCCCTGTTTTTTTGGGGTGAGGAGGGCACAAACGATTTTTCTCTCGCTACGGGCATTTGTTGTCATAAATAATGAAAAACCAATTAAACGTCCAGTCAGTTTTTCAAAGCTAGCATAAAACCAAAAAGCTGCCCCTCAGTCTTTCTTTTTTCCCCTGCCCGCTCTGGGGTGAGCTTTATCATAAACATCCGCCAGATGCTGAAAATCCAGGTGGGTATAAATCTGGGTTGTAGAGATATCACTGTGCCCCAACAGCTCCTGAACGGAGCGAAGATCCTGGCTCGACTCCAGAATATGACTGGCAAAGGAGTGTCGCAACATATGGGGGTGGACGCCCATAGGCATACCGGCTTCCCGGGCAAACTGCCGGACACGGCTTTGAATCTGGCGGTGGCTGATGCGGTTCCCCTGCTTTGACAGAAACAGAGCGTTGCCACTTCCGCTTTTGACAAAACCGCCTCTCAGCCCCAGCCAGCGGTGAACCGCTGCCTGAGCCTTGCGGCCAACAGGAACGATTCGTTCTTTGGAACGTTTCCCGATGACCCGCACCTGAGAACCACCCTCTTCAAAGCTGTCCAGATCCAGAGAGGCCAGTTCCGCCAGTCTTAACCCGGAGGAATAGAACAGTTCCAGTATGGCAAGGTCACGGCACTTCAACGGATCGCTTTCCGCCTGACCATGAAGATCATCCAGAAGGCTGCCCACCTGATCCGCATCCAAAGTCACCGGTAATGGTTTACCGGCTTTGGGGGCCGTCAGCAGCTGAGCCGGATTGTGATCCAGCATTCCGCGGTCAAGCAAATAGCCATAGAAACGTCGCAGGGAGGAGAGCAGCCGCTGCAGACTTCGACTGGAAAGCCCTTCCTGATGCCAGAGGGCCAGCCACTGCCGTAACTGTTTTTCCGTAATCCCAGACCATTCGCTTAAGCCACAGGCCCGGGCCCGGTCCATGGTTTTAACCAGGTCCCGGCGATAGGCACTGAGGGTATGAACCGAGTGTTGCTTTTCGTGGCGGAGGAAATCAAGAAATTGATTCAGCAGTGATTCCATTTACGATTGGGCCATATGCCTGGCCAGCACCCGACTGAGCACGTCGCCCAAATAACTGATAAACATCGTGCCCATGCTGGCCTTGAAACGGTTTTTATCTTTGCTCCCCAATGCCAGCACTCCCAATTGCCTGGGTTCACTGAGGGCATAGTTCAACGGGGCAATGGCCACAGACCCCACCTGGGCGGACTGCTCCTGGAACAGGAAGTTTCGTTCGTCATCGGTAATCTGGCCACAGATGGCTTTTCCTGTGGTGACAATTTTCCCCAGTTCCGCCACCACCACATCCACATGCTCAATGCGGACCGGGAGGTTCATGGGCATTTCACTGAACAGAATCAGGGAGTGAAATTCAATGCCGAACTCATGGTCCAGGCTGTCACGAATCACCTCTACCAGCTGTTCAAGGTCTTTGCTTTCCAGCAGTGCCAGCACCAGAAGCCGCATCCGTTCAAACAGTTTTTCGTTGTCCCGGGCATTCTCTCCCAGCCGGGCAAGCTGCTGGCGGTAATCCACATTTCGCTCCCTTAGCAACGACACCTGACGCTCAACCAGGGAGATGGCATCCCCCCGCTGATGAGGCAGGGTCAGCTCCAGCAGGAGTTCATCACGGCCCACAAAGAAGTCCGGGTTCTCCTTCAGATACTCTGCCACGTGAGTAGCATCGAATTCTGCCTCCCTGGCAGGAGAAGCCTTTAACGTAGAGGACTTGGCCTTGTGGTCGGTCATAGGCGTGTATATCCTTCAAAAACCCGAGTGGCTGAACCTGTCATCATAACCGCACTGCCCTCTCCAGGCCAATGGATCGTCAGGCTTCCTCCGGGCAGGTGCACATTGACCTTATCGTCCAGCAACCCCCGAAGACGGCCCGCCACCACCGCCGCACAGGCACCGGTGCCACAGGCCAGGGTTTCCCCCACCCCCCGCTCGTAGACCCGGAGTTTGATTTCCCCGGAGTTCACTACCTCCATGAATCCGGCGTTGCATTTTCTGGGAAAGTCCGGATGAGACTCAATCAGTGGCCCCAGGGTTTCAACCGGTGCTTCCTGAACATCATCCACCACCTGGATACAATGAGGGTTCCCCATGGACACCGCCGAAACTTCCAGCTCTTGATCAATAGCAACCCCCTTAACCAGGCCTTTCACTGACAGAGGATAAGTTATCCCGCGGCCACTGGCCTGGAAGGGGATCTGGTCAGGCTCCAGCCTGGGAACCCCCATATCCACAACCACCTCGCCATTGGACTGAATCGTCAGTTCGATATTGCCCCCGGCGGTCTGCACATGGATCCGGTCGCGTCCGATCAGTTTTTTATCCCGGACAAACCGGGCAAAACATCGGGCACCATTGCCACATTGCTCCACTTCGCTGCCATCGGCATTGAAAATACGGTATCGAAAGTCCATATCCGGGTGGGTAGGCGGTTCCACCGCCAGCAACTGGTCAAAACCAACGCCAAAGCGTCGATCCGCCAGTCGGCGAATTTTTTCCGGAGGCAGGCGCACGTTCTGGGACACTCTGTCCACCACCATAAAGTCATTACCCAGGCCGTGCATTTTGGTGAAATGTAGCAACATATCGTTCAACACTGTTTCAGAATTCTGTGGATCCGCTGTTTTCTGTCATGCAATCATTCAGCGGGTAACCGGCTTTCCGATGCATACTGCTCTTCAATGGTTTCTCTACGACGAACACAGTGCGCCTGGTTGCCATCCACCATCACTTCGGCCGCCCGGCAGCGGGCGTTATAGCTGGAGCTCATGACAAACCCGTAAGCTCCGGCGGAGCGAACCGCCAGAAGATCCCCTTCCCGGATCGCCAGAGCCCTCTCTTTCCCCAGGAAGTCACCGGTTTCACAAATCGGTCCGACGATATCATAAACATCGTCGTACACGTCACTGTCTTCGCCAGCCGGTTCCTGCCGGGTATTCTCAATGCTGTGCCAGGCACTGTAGATGGAAGGTCGCAACAGATCGTTCATGGCCCCATCGACAATGGCAAAGTTTTTGTAGCCGGTCTTTTTGATCAATTCAACCCGGGTTAACAGTATCCCGGCCTGGCCTGCAATGGAACGACCCGGTTCCACCACCAGGACCAGATGACCATTACCTGATGCTCGCATTCGCTCCTTCACCTCATCCAGATAATCCGAAGGCGAAGGGACGGTTTCATCTTTATATTGAATACCCAGCCCTCCCCCAATATCCAGATGCTTGAGGGCAATGCCCTTCTCTTTTAACTCATTCACCAGCAACAATAACCGGTCCAGGGCATCCAGAAAGGGTTCCCGGGTGGTCAGCTGAGAACCGATATGGCAATCCACCCCAACCACTTCAATGTGGCTCAGCTCACTGGCACGGGCATACACCGCCGGTGCCCGCTGGATATCAATGCCAAATTTATTGTCCCTGAGACCTGTGGAGATGTAAGGATGGGTCTGGGCATCCACATCGGGATTCACCCGCAGGGAGATGGCTGCCACTTTATCCAGCTCACAGGCCTGGGCCTGAATACGCTCCAGCTCCTGCTCAGACTCCACATTAAAGCAGTGAACCCCCACTTCCAGGGCACGACGGATTTCATGATTCTGCTTCCCCACCCCGGAGAACACCACTTTGGCAGGGTCTCCCCCTGCGGCCAGAACCCGTTCCAGCTCACCGATGGAGACAATATCAAAGCCCGAGCCCAGACGTGCAAGCACATTCAATACCGCCAGATTACCGTTGGCTTTAACCGCATAGCATACCAGATGCGGCCACTGGCCCAGAGCCCGCTGGTAAGCACTATACCCCGCTTCCAATCCTGCACGGGAATAGACGTAAAGAGGTGTGCCAAAACGGTCGGCCAGTTCACGGACAGGAACCTTCTCCGCATGCAGCTCTTTTCCAGTGGCATCACTCTTTTTATCAAGCGGTTGAAAGTCAGACGGTTCAAAGGAAAACCACGGTGTAAGACTGCTGTTCCCGGTGTTCATTCAGTGAAACTCTCGCTGTTTATTATTCAGATTGTTCTGGCTTTTGAGCCTTAGTCAGGGCTGGACGGAATGACTGAAAGCCGTCTGCTGTTTCGGCTGATAGAGATCGCCCTTCTGACCGCACCCCGTCAGCAACCCCGCTATCAAGAGCGTTGAAAATACCAGAGCGGCTGTTTTCCTGGCCGTGATGATGCGCATAACCGCGTCCTTACCATGGGTCATTGATGGATAAGGGGACAGTATAACTGGCTAACCGGTCTTTTCTCTACAAGCTTATCTACCGACATCTTCTCTACTAAAGACGCGCCGATAAGGCTAGAATTCCGGGCAATACACTGAATACATGAACCCCATGAACGAAAGCACCCTGACTGAAAAACAATACAGCGAACATCTGGATGAACTGATGCTGGCCATTGAAGACGCCATTGATGAGGCAGGGCTGGATATTGATTATGAAACCTCGGCGGGGATTCTTACCCTGACCTGTGAGGACAGCACCACCAGTGGTAGTGGCAATGCCGCTGAAAGCAAAGTAATCCTCAGCCGACAGACACCGCTGCTGCAACTCTGGCTGGCCGCCCGCAACGGTGGTTTTCATTTTGATTTTCACCCGGACCGCCAGGAGTGGGTGCTGGACAGCGACTCTAATGGTTTTAGTCAGGGAGAAAGCTTTATAAAGGTATTGAACCGGTGTCTTTCTGAACAGACCGGGGAGTCTGTTGAGCTGGTGTTGTAACCCTCACCCCGAGCCTCTCCCAAGGGGCTGTCTCTTAGTCACATCTCCACACCTCTTGTCATTCGGTAGGTGTGGAGGCGGTCTTGTAGTTTTGCCCAGCCTTTCCATACGACCAGCCATCCAGGTATGCCTGTACGTTTTGAATCACACCAGCCACCCACTTTTGCAATGGTGTGGAGAAACCAAGTCAATGTAGGTACTT
>NZ_JBLYZI010000056.1:0-36980 GCF_057680865.1 Endozoicomonas sp. Z74 | reverse complement strand
TGATTAGTATGAATCATAAGGGTTACCTTTTTACGATTTAGATTTCAGTGATTTCACCCTCTATCTAAATCGGTAACCCTTCCCTTTTTTGAAGAGGGAATTGTCAGATCAGATCTGAACTAATGCATATAATAGTTGATTTTTTCTGGAGCTATCATTGTAATGATGGAATACTACTATTTGTTAATTGTGGTTTTATCTAGCTTATTATTGGCTTATAAGATAGCTCCAAAATTTTTTGTTGATCCGTTCAAGGCATTGATTTTATACGTTTGGCATTCTCTCTTTTCTATTGTGTACTATCTGTATGTACAAAAGAATGGCGGCGATGCACTAGGTTATTATGCTGGTGGGCTTTCTGATAATTTTTCTATAAATTGTGTTGATAATTTATATGCTGGAACCTGCTTTATAGAGTTGTTAACTTATGTGCTAACTGAGCTAGGTTTTTCTTTACTGGGCTGTTTCATTGTTTTTCAGTTTTTTGGTTTTCTGGGTTTGGTTGCTTTAGATGGTTCCTTAAAACAAGCTACGGAATATGCATCGTACAGAGTAAAGTTGTGTGCAGCACTTTTTGTTTTTCTTCCATCGATGAGCTTTTGGTCATCAGCTCTTGGTAAGGATGGCTTGTCATTTATGGCTGTGTGCTTTTCTGTATGGGCATCAATATATCTAAAGAAAAGGTGGCCGCTAATGGCATTATCTATAGTAGTTATGTTTTTTGTGCGGCCTCATATAGCAAGTATTATGCTCTATGCTCTGCTTCCATTCACTTTTTTTGATAAAGAAAATGAGCTATCGTCAAGAATAATGATTTCTGGCTTGTTGCTGGTTACTGCTATTTTGATGTCTTTGTTCTCTTTAAATTTTCTTGGTTTTGACTTTGAAACTTTTTCATTCGGAACAGCATATAATTATGTTGAAGCGCGGCAGACATCGAATTTGGGGGGGGGAGCATCTCTGGATATTACTGGTATGAGCCTTGCCGGGCTGATATTTACTTACCTGTTTCGCCCACTCCCATATGAATTTCATCATCTACCTTCTTTTTTCGCATCCATCGATAACCTGATACTGTTGACTCTCTTTGTGTATGGTTCTTTGTCTTTTTTCAAGATTAAGAGATCTTCTTTTAGGTTTAATTTTTTTTTGATTCTATATTCTTTAACGACTCTACTTCTTCTTTCTTATACAACGGCTAATCTGGGCATATCGGTTCGTCAAAAGTGGATGGTTTTGCCACCATTAATCTACCTTGTTTTTTATATTTTATCAGTAAGTGAAAAGCAAGGGTTTAAGTTTAAGATATTTAATCTTAAATAAATGTCTGTTGTATTCTATTGCATTCTGGGATCGATTAATTAATGTGCGGTTTTTCTGGATTTATTACTAAAGGTAATATAAAAAAATACTCAAAAAAAATACTCGCCTCAATGTGTGATACTCTTGTTCATCGAGGGCCTGATGATTTTGGTTTTTGGTTTGATGAATTCGAGGGTATTGGCCTATCCCATAGGAGGTTATCTATTGTTGATCTGTCCCCAGCAGGTCACCAACCTATGGAGTCTGTTAGTAGCCGCTATATCATTGCCTTTAATGGTGAGATATATAATCATCTTGAACTCCGAAACCAAATTTCAAAGACTCAGTCAGCACCAGGTTGGAGGGGGCACTCCGATACTGAGACCTTGCTGGCTTGTATTGAATGCTTCGGTATCAAAGGAGCGCTGGATCGAATTACTGGAATGTTTGCCTTTGCAGTATGGGATCGGGAGTTAAAGCAATTAACACTGGCTCGAGATCGACTCGGGGAAAAGCCAGTTTACTATGGTTGGCAAGGTAGTACTTTTTTATTTGGCTCTGAACTTAAGGCTCTTAAAGCTCACCCGGATTTTATAGGTAACATCAATAGAGATGCCATTTCTTTATTAATGCGCCATTGTTATATACCAGCACCTTATTCCATTTATGAAGGTGTGTTTAAACTGATGCCAGGTACTTTGCTGACTCTTTCTTTAGAAAAAGCTGAATCAGTTCCCGAGTGCTACTGGTCTGCAGTTTCTATGGCTGAAAAAGGTGTTGATGAACCTTTTAAAGGGTCACCGAACGAAGCTGTTGATCATCTGGAGCAGCTGGTCTCAAAATCAATTTCCAGGCAGATGCTGGCTGATGTACCTCTTGGAGCTTTTCTTTCTGGTGGAATTGACTCTTCTACAGTAGTCGCATTGATGCAGTCTCAGAGCAGCCGACCAGTAAAAACGTTCACTATTGGTTTTAATGACAAGGGTTATAATGAAGCAGCGCATGCTAAAGCTGTTGCCGCTCACTTGGGCACAGACCATACGGAACTCTACGTTCCTCCAGAACAGGCTCGAGGTGTAATACCCCAGCTTTCTCATCTTTATGATGAGCCTTTTGCTGACTCTTCACAGATTCCTACTTTCCTTGTTTCGGAGCTGGCAAGAGAGCATGTAACAGTATCCCTTTCCGGTGATGGCGGAGATGAATTATTTTGCGGGTACAATCGTTATCACCTGACTTCCAGTCTTTGGGGGAAGCTTGCACCTGTTCCAAGATTGTTGCGGCAAGGGGTTGCAAAAGGGATTACCTTAATCAGTCCGGAAGTTCTAAATCAGCTGGTAGCCCGGACTCCTCTTCGAAATAAGTTGGCTTTGGCGGGGGATAAGTTGCATAAGGGCGCAGGAGTTATTGCCAGTCGTACCGTTGATGAACTCTATTATGGTTTGGTTTCCACTACAATGAATCCTGAATTGCTGGTACGTGATGCAGTAGAGCCTCCAACGCTATTGACAGGTAATACCCCAAGAGTGCCAGGGCAGAGTGATGTAGAGAGAATGATGTTGCTGGATGCCATGTCTTATTTGCCTGACGATATTCTTGTAAAAGTTGATCGTGCTGCTATGGGCGTTTCGCTTGAGACCCGTGTTCCTTTTCTTGATCATAATATAGTGGAGTTCGCTTTTACCCTTCCATTGGATTATAAATTGTATGGTGGGGAAACAAAATGGCCTTTACGACAAATTTTGTACAAGCATGTACCTCGTGAACTAATTGAACGGCCCAAAATGGGCTTTGGAATTCCTCTTGCAAATTGGCTTAGAGGTCCACTCAAACCATGGGCCGAGCATTTGCTTGACAAGGGCCGCCTGGATAGAGAGGGTTTTTTCTTTTCTGAAGCCGTATCCAGGCTATGGCAAGAGCATCAAGAAGGGGGGAGAAATTGGTCTTATATTCTATGGAATATCCTGATGTTTCAAGCATGGTTGGAAGAGCATCATGGTTAGAAAGGTCTTCGTTTTAGCAAGTTATGGCTATTCGCTCATTACTTTTCGCGGTGAGCTTCTGAAAACTCTTATAGAACAGGGTTATTCAGTACATGTCGGGGCACCGGATATTGATGCTGAACTCAGGGGTAGGCTGGCTGGTTGGGGGTGCGCTATACATGAGATTCCTCTGGAGAGAACTGGCGTTAACCCTTTCAGTGATTTTAGTAGTTTTCTAAAACTGGTGAGCACCCTGAGAGAGGTTCAACCCGATTTTTTTATCGGGTATACCATTAAGCCTGTCATCTATGGGAACTTGGCTGCCTGGTTGACGGGTGTAACCTGCCGATGCGCTTTGATCACAGGGCTTGGCTTTGCGTTTACTTCAAAACCCACTGGTGTAAAGCGTATAATTTCTGGAGTTGCTCGTTCTCTTTATAGAATGGCACTCAGCCGGGCTACTCATGTACTGTTCCAAAATCCTGATGACCTGGCTTTATTTAGGTCGATGAAACTGGTTGATGCTGGAAAGTGTGATATTGTCAATGGTTCCGGTGTTGATCTAGCTTACTATCCGAAGTCAGCACTACCTGAGTCACCAGTATTTTTATACATTGGTCGTCTGCTTACAGACAAAGGTATTGTTGAGTATGTCGAAGCCGCAAAAAAAGTTAAAGAAATGCACTCTGATGTACGCTTTTTGATTGCAGGGTGGATTGACTCTAATCCTGCTGCAATCCGGCAGGAACAACTTGATGGCTGGGTTGCAAGTGGTGTAATAGAGTTTCTGGGTAAGTTGGACGATGTTCGGCCAGCGATTGAACAGTGCTCTGTTTATGTGTTGCCTTCTTATCGTGAGGGTACACCAAGAACGGTTTTAGAGGCAATGTCTATGGGAAGAGCTGTAATTACAACGGATGCTCCTGGGTGTCGCGAAACTGTTGTGGATGGAAGAAATGGCTATCTTGTGCCCGTTCATGCTATTGAAGAGCTTGCTGATGCGATGATTCAATTGATCTCTGAACCAGAGAGGAGGTCAAGCTTTGCCAGAGAAAGTCGTTTGATCGCTGAATCTAAGTACGATGTTCATAAAGTTAATCAGGTAATTTTGGAATATCTTGGAATTACTGGCAAGGAAGGGAGTTCTCAGCTGGACCCCACGTCCCCATAAGGTTAGTAGGATTAAGGTTTTTCTGCACAATGTTAAAACGCTTTATTGATGTTATAGGCTCAATTTTGGCTCTTGTCCTTTTAGCTCCAGTGATCGTTTTTGTTGCCTATAAAGTGTTTCATGTTATGGGTAGTCCAGTACTTTTCAAGCAAACCCGTCCAGGCAAGGGGGGCAAACCCTTTGGGATGGTTAAATTCCGTACTATGAAAGATGCTTTTGATCGGGAGGGGAAGCCCTTACCGGATGATGAGCGAATCACACCATTTGGAAGCTGGTTGCGTCGTAGCAGTCTGGATGAATTACCCGAGTTCTGGAATGTCCTTAAAGGTGATATGAGCCTGGTAGGACCAAGACCGTTATTGATGCAGTATCTGCCTCTATATAGTCGAGAACAGTTTCGCCGCCATGACATGAAACCTGGTATAACAGGCTGGGCCCAGGTAAATGGGAGAAATGCTATTTCATGGGAGGAGAAATTTAAACTTGATGTATGGTATGTCGACAACCACTCCTTGTGGCTTGATATTAAAATCCTGTTTCTGACTGTTAAAAAAGTTGTTTGTAAAGAAGGTATCAGTGCTGATCAACATACAACAATGCCCTTTTTTATGGGATCCGTTGAACAAGCTGGTCAAAAAGAAACAGAAGTAAATAAAGGGTAGGGATGGATAGGACTCTTTTAGTGCTTGGCGCAGGTGGACATGGCAAGGTTGTGGCTGACTGTGCTCTTTCTTCCCGGAACTGGGATTCAGTAGCCTTCCTTGATGATCGTTATCCTGAAATTGATCAGGTCAGTCATTGGCCCATCATTGGTAAGATCTCTGAACTGGAAAATTATGTAAGACAGTATGCCTCTATGGCTTTAGGTGTAGGGGCCAATTATGAAGCTTTGAGGCTTAAGTTGATTGAGAGGGGGGCAAAAGTCGGAGCTTTATTTCCACCAATTATCCATTCTGGAGCCGTTTGTAGCCCCTATTCAAGACTTGATTCTGGAAGTGTTGTTTTTGCAGGGGCTGTTATCAATATTGATGTTGATATCGGAAAGGCTTGTATCATCAACACAAACGCTTCAGTGGATCATGATTGCTGTATTGGTGATGGAACACATATCTCGCCGGGAGCTAGCCTTGCAGGAGGCGTGAGAACGGGCCAAAAGTGCTGGATTGGTATGGGAGCACAGGTTATACAGGGAGTTACTATAGGAGATCTTGCTGTGGTCGGGGCTGGTGCAGTGGTACTTGGAAATGTTGAATCGAGGAATACCGTGATTGGTATTCCTGCAAAGCCGGTGAGCAAAAAAGTGGGCAATAGCGATTTTAATATTTGAGTCAAGCACCATTGATTTCCTTTTATAATCAAACTAGTTAGTAAATATTCAATCATTCATACTTGTTCTGGCTTATTTAGTTTTCACGGATTTATTAGATGTTGAATACCCCTTTTTCCCCTT
The DNA here is from genome assembly GCF_057680865.1 of Endozoicomonas sp. Z74. Taxonomy (NCBI): domain Bacteria; kingdom Pseudomonadati; phylum Pseudomonadota; class Gammaproteobacteria; order Oceanospirillales; family Endozoicomonadaceae; genus Endozoicomonas; species Endozoicomonas sp. Z74. The sequence continues at coordinate 31,075 of NZ_JBLYZI010000056.1, read as the reverse complement.
GGCCCTATTTTACCAAAGAAGAAGCTGATGTTGTACACCGTGTTTTACTGTCCAATAAAGTCAATTATTGGACAGGGAATGAGGGGCGTCAGTTTGAGAAGGAGTTTGCCGATTGGTGTGGAACAAAGCATGCTGTTGCGGTAGCAAATGGTACATTGGCGCTGGATCTGGCACTTAAAGGGCTGAATATAGGGCCAGGCGATGAGGTTGTGGTGACTCCTCGTACATTTCTGGCCTCAGTCAGCAGTATTGTCAATTCAGGTGCCCGGCCCGTTTTTGCTGATGTCGACAAGGATTCTCAGAATATTACTGCTGAAACCATTAGCGCCGTTCTAACGCCTGATACCAGGGCGATCATTTGCGTTCATCTGGCCGGATGGCCCTGTGAAATGGATGAAATTATGGCAATGGCTCGTGAGCATAACTTAACGGTTATCGAAGACTGCGCCCAGGCACATGGTGCCAGTTACAAAGGCAAGAGCGTGGGGACTATCGGTCATATTGGTGCATGGTCATTTTGCCAGGATAAGATTATGAGCACCGGAGGCGAAGGTGGTATGGTGACTACCAATGACACCTCTCTTTGGTCAAGCATGTGGTCATATAAGGATCATGGTAAGTCCTGGGATGCAGTGTATAACTCTGAGCATCCGGCAGGGTTCCGTTGGCTTCATAACTCTTTTGGCACTAATTGGCGCATTACTGAGATGCAGTCAGCCATTGGGCGGCTTCAGCTAAGGAGAATGACGGACTGGAAAAGGCGGCGCCAGGCAAATGCTCAAGCCATTAATGACGCATGTCGATGCATTTCGGCACTTCGAGTGCCAGAGGTACCTGCACACATAGAGCATGCCTGCTATAAACATTATGTCTTTGTGAAGCTAGAGAAGCTTAGAAGAGGCTGGAGCCGTGATCGGATTGTTGATGCTATCATCGGTTGTGGAGTGCCTTGCTATCAAGGCTCATGCTCTGAGGTTTATCTGGAAAAAGCATTTGAGAATACGGGTTTTCGGCCAGAGCAACGACTTCCAGTTGCGAAAGCCCTTGGAGAGACCAGCTTGATGTTTCTTGTTCACCCAACGTTGACTGATCAAGAGATTGAAAGAACCACTGATGTTATCAGGCAGGTTATGAAAACGGCGAGTTAACAATTAAAGTGCATCCTGTTTAAATTACTCCCCTTATTAATTTTATAAGCAATAAGACTCATGCCCACAACTCTTAGAGCAAGGTTGCTTGCACTACCAAAAATCTATAAACGCCTGATTACGCTCTCAATTGATATTTTTCTTATTTGGATATCTGTATTTGCAGCGTACAGCTTTCGCCTGGGCTTTGAAAATCTATTTTCAGATTATCTGGTGTCTTTATTTCAAATGTGCATGCTAGCACCTGTTATTGCGATACCCATTTATATTCGTATGGGATTGTACCGCGCCGTATTGCGATATATGGGGCCTCAGGTATCGTTCACAATTTTTCGAGCATCCCTGTTTTCATTTCTTGGGTTAAGTACATCCCTCGTTCTGTTAAACGTAGTAGGAGTGCCCCGTTCGGTACCTGTCCTATATTGGTTGATTTCAGCCTTGCTACTCAGTATGAGTCGGTATGCAGCAAGGTACTGGCTGATGGGTTATCGTTTTCAGGATATTATTCTATCACCGGTTTCTCCTAAAGGGGGGGTGACACACCATAAACACCAGGGAACACCTGTTGCAATATACGGTGCTGGTGAAGCAGGAGCTCAGTTGGCTGAGGCGCTTGAAAATTCAAGAGAATACAGGCCCGTCGCCTTTATTGATGATAATACGGCTATGCATGGTCGTTCTCTTGCGGGAAAAAAAATATACAGCTATGCGCATATTCCGGTCTTGATGTCTGAAATAAAAATAGAAGAGATATTGCTGGCAATACCCTCGGTAAAACGCCATCGTCGCCGTGAGATTGTCCAGTCTCTGGAGCCTTTCAGTTTGCCCATTAAAACGATGCCAGGTATTCAGGAGTTGGCCAGCGGGCGCTTTACTATTCAGGAGGTTCAGGAAATAGATATCGCTGACGTTCTGGGAAGGGAGGAAGTGAAGCCGATCCCAGAGCTGATTGATAAGCACATAACGGGTAAGGTAGTCATGGTGACGGGGGCTGGGGGCTCTATTGGCTCAGAGATGGCGAGACAGGCCCTTTCTCGTCAGCCTAAGGTCCTGGTTTTACTGGATCACTCTGAATATAATCTGTATACGATCGACCAGGAGCTTCAAAAAACCAGCTCTCTTAAGAACATGAAGCTGGGCATTATATCTGTATTGGGCTCAATCAATGACCCGGCCCGGCTAATGGATGTTATGAGCAGTTACCGTGTGGAAACGGTCTATCATGCAGCAGCCTATAAGCATGTTCCCATGGTTCAGTACAATATTTCCCAGGGGATTCGAAATAATGTGTTAGGAACGCTATACACGGCGCAAGCCGCTATTGTGAGTGGTGTTAAGAATTTTGTTTTGATTTCAACGGATAAAGCGGTTCGACCAACCAATATTATGGGGGCTTCGAAGCGCTTGGCTGAAATGGTATTACAAGCCTTAAGCGATGAAAATCGCCCCTTGTTTTATCGCCCTGAATTATTTGGTTTGAAGCCTGAAATCCCTGTTGTCAATAAAACATGTTTTGCAATGGTCCGTTTTGGCAATGTTCTGGGTTCCAGTGGTTCAGTAATTCCTATTTTTCGGGAGCAAATACGAGGGGGGGGGCCTGTAACTGTCACTCACCCGGATATTACCCGCTATTTCATGACTATTCCTGAAGCTGCTCAGTTGGTGATACAGGCTGGTGCCATGAGTAAAGGGGGCGAAGTATTTGTTTTAGAGATGGGAGAGCCGGTCAAAATTGTCGATCTTGCCCGTAGAATGATTTCCTTATCAGGTCTAACGTACAAAGATGAATCTAATTCCGATGGTGATATTGAAATCTCCTTCAGTGGCTTGCGTCCCGGTGAAAAGCTCTATGAAGAGTTGATAATTGGTGGGGACGTTGCTCAAACATCACACTCAAGAATTTTCAGGGTCAATGAAGAAATGCTGGAGTGGAGCGATCTTCTTACTGCACTTCAATCAATTTTTGATAGTTTGAAGGGGCATTGTTATGGCAAAACCAGCGAAATGCTGTTGCAGTATGTGAATGGATATCAGCCAGGTAGTGAAATTTTTGACTGGCTTTACAAACCTTTATCTGAGTTTGAGGCAGTCCGTCCAGCAGGTCAGGTAAACAAGGCTTCTTAATTGGGATTAAGCTTTTAGGTGACATGTGAATACCCCTCTAACTGTTAAAAATGATCGTATTTTAGAAATACTCTGTTTTGTTCTTCTGGCATTGTCTTCTGTGGTTCCAAGAGCTCTTGAAGTCTCTTGTCTTTTGCTTTTAATTTACTCATTTTTTTCTATAAAGAAATGGAAGATTAACGGAGAATTCAGATATATTTGCCTGTTGCTGGTTATTTTATTCGCATTTTTTGCTGGAATAACTAATGTTGTTTATGATGGTGCGAAATCTCTTGATACCCCTGCGCGCTATCTTATTGCGTTACCTTTTGTAATGTTACTGATAAGATCCCATATTTCACCCTCCAGTGTATTTAAAAGCTTTGTTTCTGGAGCAGTTTTGGCGGGTATGGTTGCGATCATACAATATTTTGTTCTTGGTTATGGGCGGGCAACAGGCGCTATTTTCAGTATTTTTTTTGGTAATCTGGCCGCTTTAATGATGGTCATGTCCTTCTGCTCCTGGCTGTGGTTTAAGGGTGAAAACCAGTTAATGTCCATTGCTTCTATTGTTGGTTTTATTCTAGGTGCAATAGCGCTTGTTTTGTCTGAAACACGGGGTGCCTGGGTTGCTGTTCCACCCGTTATGCTTCTTGTGATTTTTCTCAAATATCGGTTGTTCAGCATCACTAAAATCGTTGCTGCAATACTTATATCATTAGTCATGGTTTTGTCCTGCTATTATTTTATTACTCCAGTAAAGGATAGAGTTGATACTTCTATCTCTGAAGTAAAAGAGTATTTTACCGGTGATCGTGAGCAAACTGTGCCGACATCTTCAGCTGGAGTGAGGTTTGAAATATGGAGAGCTGCCTTTCGTGAGTTTAAACAATCTCCTTTGATAGGCCTTGGTTTTGAACGCCGATCAAACTTCCGAGAAACTTTGATTGAAGAGGGGTATCTGGTAAGTCCAGATGGCACCGGTTCGGCTCATAATGAGGTTCTTGATGCTTTGGCAAAACGAGGGCTGCTGGGCTTAATGGCTCTGCTATTGTTGTATTTTTTCCCAATGTATCACTTCATAAAAGGTTACCTGTCGACAGATAACGAGCGAATACGGATTCTCAATATTTCAGGCATTGCTTTTGTGCTTGTGTTTGTGTTCTCTGGGTTAACAGAGAGGTTTTTATACCACCACGTTGGGGCTATGTTTTATGGATTCTCTATGCCATTGATCTATGCAATGACGGCTAACTATCACTCAGGTGGGAAAGTATTGAATAAGAGTTAGCGTTCCTGTTCCAATAAGCAATCCTTCATGTATTTTGAATTCCTATTTGGTTTCTTTATTTAAGTATGTTTGTTTCACTCATCGTTCCAGCCTATAATGTACAAGAGTTTTTACCCGCCTGTCTGGACAGCATTCTGTTACAGGATTTCTCTTTAATTGATAACGTGATTGTTGTAAATGATGGCTCCACTGATGGCACTTTAGATATAATTAATCAATATTCAGAGGGTCACCCAGGAATTTTTACTATTATCGATCAGGAGAACCAGGGGCTTTCTGCTGCCAGAAATGCGGCAATGAAACTGTGCAAATCACGTTATCTTTGTTTTGTTGACTCCGATGACTACCTTACTCCTACTGCTATAGCTGATCTTTATGGAGCTGCTGAGGAAAATGGTTCTGATATTGTTTCAGCAAAGTGGTTTTTTATTGATGGAAAAACGAAAAAGTCGAGTAGAAACATTAAAGAGGGTATGTTGGTTGGAAAGGATGTTTACTCCACTTATTTAGAGCATAAGGGGGTAGATGCTACAGCCTGGGGTAAACTGTATAAGTCAGAACTTTTTTCTGGTCATGAATTTCCTGTGGGTCTGGCTTATGAAGATTTCTTTTTGATTCCTGAAATATTTTCTTCAAGTAATTCGCTTACCTTGTTAAATAAAGAGGTTTATTATTATAGGGTCCGTGACGGCAGCATCTCTCGGACATTTTCAAATTCCACATTTGATATATTAAAAGGGTTGGATGTGGCTTCTAGGCTGGTGTCATGCGAAAGACAGAATGAGTTATGTCAGTTTCTAAGCTTTCTAACCCTCAGGGACTTACTTAAGAAAAAGAAAACGATAGGTCGTAAAGTTTCCGATTTCAGAGTTGAGTTTGAAGATGTGGATAAAAGAATGAATGCTCTTAAATTGCCCAGGCTTTTGCTTTCCCGCTGGCTTGGTTTAACTGATAAGAAAAAAGTGGCTAAGTTCCTCTTGTTTGGAGTTTAACCCAATGCTAAAAAAGGAAGAATACCGCTGAAACTCATTTCTGTTATATTGTCTGGTGGCACCGGGAACCGTTTGTGGCCCCAGTCTCGATCTCACTATCCCAAGCAGTTTCTGCCTCTGGTGAGTGAGTATTCCATGCTGCAGAACACGCTGCTTAGAATGAAAGGGTTCTCTTCGGTATTCTCTCCCATTGTTATAGGAAGTGTTGAGCACCGTTTTCTTATTGCTGAGCAGCTGCGACAAATAAATGTAGAAGCATCTGCCATTATTCTCGAACCCGCTGGGAGAAATACTGCTCCTGCAGTTGCTCTGGCTGCAATCAAAGCTATTGATCAAGACAAGGATGCTGTTCTTCTTGTATTGCCTGCTGACCACGTTATCAATGACAGGTTGGCCTTTCATAATGCCCTTCGAAAGGCATTACCACCTGTGCAGGATGGTAAGCTGGTGACATTCGGTACGGTCCCCACCTACCCGGAAACTGGTTTTGGATATATTAAATCAGCTTCAATGGATGATATCTCTCCGGTTATTGAATTTGTTGAAAAGCCGGACTTTAACACAGCAAAAAGATATCTTGATTCAGGGAGGTATTTATGGAACTCCGGGATGTTTGTATTTCAGGCATCCCGCTACCTGGAGGAGTTGAAGAGGTTTTCGCCCGATATTCTCTCTGCCTGCCAAAAGGCGTTATCTTCTGAGTACACTGATCTTGACTTTGTTCGTTTGAATGAAGAGGCGTTTATAGCCTGCCCTGATGACTCTATTGATTGCGCAGTTATGGAGAAAACAGAGGATGCCGTAGTTATTCCTTTGGACGCAGGCTGGACGGATGTGGGGTCCTGGTCTTCTCTCGCTGATCTTTCGTTAAAGGACTCAAGGGGGAACTCTACACTGGGTGACGTTGTTTTACATGATTCTTCCAACACCTATGTCCGCAGTGAAAAAAAGCTTATTGCCACCGTGGGAGTGAGAGACCTGGTTGTGGTTGAAAGTGATGATGCTTTCCTGGTTGCCCATAAGGACCGGGTGCAGGATGTTAAAAGCGTCGTTAAGCAACTTACGGCAGATGATCGTCCAGAGGTTCATCGGCACAGAAAGGTTTATCGTCCCTGGGGTTCCTATGACTCTGTGGAAACAGGTCCCTGCTTTAAGGTGAAGCGCATAACGGTTAAACCGGGTGGCAAACTTTCTCTGCAGAAGCATCTTCACCGTGCAGAACACTGGGTCGTTGTAAAAGGTATGGCAAAAGTGCGTAATGGTGACCAGGAAATTTACCTTACGGAAAACCAGTTCACTTACATCCCCATCGGTGCGATTCATCGCCTTGAAAATCCCGGTCATCTGGATCTGGAATTTATTGAAATTCAGAGTGGAAACTACCTTGACGAGGATGACATCGTGCGACTGGAGGATACTTATGGTCGTGATGAGGGACTGGGTAAGTTTCCAGAGGCTGATGAGGGCGAATTCTGATCCGGTTTTTGCCTTGATCAGAGCGTGACTTTCCCGGCCAGCCCCTATAAAGTCCAGCGGTTAATAGTGTATTTCTGTTGTTTAATCTCAGTTTGTTCAGTGGTTTGAGAGAGGTTTATGGTCTTTACATGGATCGACTGGCTGATTGCCGGTGTTATTCTGATTTCAGCGTTAATCAGTCTGAAACGGGGGTTTTTCAAGGAGGTTCTTTCTCTGCTGACGTGGATTGCAGCCATCTTTGTGGCCTGGACCTTTGGCGGGGCTCTTTCGCAGAGGTTGACCGAGTATTTTACCACCCCGTCGATTCGTGTGATGGTTGCCTGTGCAGCACTTTTTGTTGCGACCTTGATGGTAGGAGCTCTGGTCAACCGGATTATTGCTGAGCTGGTTCAGGCCACAGGACTTTCTGGCACTGACAGGGTACTTGGTATGGCTTTTGGAGCGCTGAGGGGCTGCCTGCTGGTAGTGGTTCTGGTGGGATTGATGAGCTTTGTTCCTCTTGAGCAGGATGTAGCCTGGAAGCAATCGGTGCTGTTGCCTCACTTTCTGATGTTGGCAGACTGGTCGAAGCAGACGGTGGTTCAGGTCATGGGGCCACTGATGCAAGGAGCCTGAGACTCATCGCTCTCTTTATCTTCGCAGCCATAGAACGCGTCAATTATTTCCTGGGGCGTTTCGTCAAAATCATCTGCTATCTTTATCTTCCCCTTGAGTGCTCCAAACCCGCTGCACTTAGGGGGCTCTTCATCTAACCCCTCCTCCCTTTTTCTCTTATTCCCGGCTTTTGATCAAGGTCATAGTTTGTCCTCAAATCTAAGGGCATCACAGTTGAAACTTAGCCTATTCGCTGTTGATTTTCATGATCTTTGAAGCCCTGGCTTCCTGGATGAGAACCGTCCAGTCCCACCGACTCTGTTCCTGAAATCATCGGTTAAGAACATAACGACCGTTTCAGTTAACTGGGCAAATAGCGTATCATTCTTCCCATAGCAGTTTTCATGGTTCGCAGGCGCTCTGGCACGGCAAGGAACAGGCAAATTCTTTTTTCTGTCAGGGGCTTAACCGTTAACCAGCTTTGTTCTCGAGCTGGCCGGAAGACTCGTTTTTGCTGATCAAGCCTGAGGAAGTATACATGTGTGGAATTGTCGGTATTTCGGCAACGGTGAATGTCAACCAGCTGTTGTTCGATGCGCTGACCGTGCTGCAACACAGGGGGCAGGACGCTGCAGGGATGGTGACCCTGGCGGATAATCGTTTTTTTCTTCGCAAGGATAACGGCCTGGTAAAAGATGTTTTCCGGACCCGCCATATGAGGCGTTTGCATGGAACGAGCGGGCTTGGACATGTTCGTTACCCAACCGCGGGGACATCCAGCTCCGCCGAGGCACAGCCTTTTTATGTCAATTCACCTTATGGGATCGCTCTGGCCCATAACGGCAATCTGACCAATGCCGATCAGATCAAGCAGTCTCTGTTTGAAAGTGATCTCCGGCACATCAATACCCGCTCCGATTCGGAAATCCTGCTGAACGTGTTTGCCCATGAGCTGGCCAAGCAGGGTAAGCACAAGCCTCAGGCTCAGGATGTTTTTAATGCGCTCACGGATGTGTATGGTCGTTGCGAAGGTGGGTATGCCGTGATCGCCCTGATTAACGGTCATGGCATAGTGGGTTTTCGTGACCCCAATGGTATTCGGCCACTGGTCTATGGCAAAAGGGAGACAGAGCAGGGGGCTGAGTACATGTTTGCCTCTGAGTCTGTGGCTCTGGATGCCCTTGGTTTTGAACTGGTGCGGGATGTCGCTCCGGGTGAAGCGATTTATGTTGATGAAAACCGCCAGGTTCACAGTCATCAATGTGTGCCCGGGAAGCTGACGCCCTGCTTATTTGAGTACGTTTATCTGGCCCGCCCAGACTCCAGCGTGGATGGTATTTTTGTTTATCAGTCGCGGTTGCGGATGGGTCAGACCCTGGCGAATAAAATTCTCCGGGAGTGGCCGGATCACGATATTGATGTAGTCATGCCCATTCCCGATACCAGCCGGAACTCAGCGCTGGAGATGGCCACCCGGCTGGGTCTGCCTTATCGGGAAGGTTTTGTAAAAAACCGTTATATCGGCCGGACCTTCATCATGCCGGGGCAGGCCATCCGCAAGAAGTCGGTGCGGCAGAAGCTCAATGCCATTGATCAGGAGTTTGTCGGCAAAAATGTCCTGCTGGTGGATGACTCTATTGTCCGCGGCACCACCTGTGAACAGATCATTGAAATGGCCCGGGACGCAGGTGCCAGGAAGGTTTACTTCTGCTCTGCGGCACCGGCTATCCGCTATCCCAATGTCTATGGCATTGATATGCCCACCAGTGAAGAGCTGATTGCACACGGGCGAACCGATGATGAGGTCTGTGACCTGATTGGGGCCGACCGGTTGATCTTCCAGGAACTCGGTGATCTGAAAAAGGCGGTGTCATCCCTGAATCCGGCCATTGAGGATTTTGACTGCTCAGTATTTGATGGCCGTTATCTGGCCGGGAATATTGATGCGGAGTATCTGGATCAGCTGGCGGCCAGCCGTAATGCCAAAACCCGGGAAGGGGACAGTGATATTATTGACCTTCATAATGAAGACGAAACCTGACCCTGATTGATTTCCGCCCTGTTCAGCCTCTGCTCCCACTACTGTTGTGAGAGTGGGGCTGCATCAGAAAGTGACTTTTGTGGCTGATATCGCATATCCCGCAGGTTCAGCCCAAGGTCAAACTCTGTTTTCAAGGTCACCAGCCTTTTCGATAATTCTGCCCGTTGTTGCTGCTGGTTGACTTTGGCCAGGGAGCCCTTGATCCCTTCACTATTTTCTTCCAGTCGACTCAAAATCCCCTCAAGACTGCCATAGTCTTCTATCAGCTGCTTTGCCCCCTTCCTGCCAATACCATTCACTCCGGGTACATCCCCAACGCCTGCCAGCGCCCAATAGTCCACCAGTTGTGTTATCTGAATGCCGTAATGGGATTCTACGTCCCGAGGGTTGATGTCCTGTTTCTGAAAATGATCCCTGATTCGGATGTTTGGATGAACCAGTAGCTGCTGATAAGCCTTGTCGGTGGAAAGAATAGTGGTTTCAATACCAGCGTTGGCCGCTTTAAGTGCTGTTGCTGCAATCACGTCATCCGCTTCAACACCATTACGCCGAAAGGTCATGATGCCCATGGTACGTACGGCCTGGTTAAAGTCAGTCAGCCGTTTTCTGAGGCTCTGGGGCATGGGTTTACGATCCGCTTTGTACTCCGGTAGCAACTGGTGTCGCCAGGTGGGTGGGTCGCCATCAAACACCATCAGGGCATGACTGGGCTGGCAGTGGCTCAGGGCTCTTTTCAGGGAGGAGCGGGTTGCCGCAATGGCGCCGTCCACCTGAGCCTGTTCATCAGGGGCGGGAACGGCAGCATGGATCCGGCGGATCAGGTTCAGGGCATCAATCAATAACAATTCAGCAGGCATATTATAAGGGAAGCGGGGTATTAACTCTTTCGTTCAGATCATTCAGACAGAGTGCCATCATAACGGAAAACTCTTTTTATCGCCGTGAGCGTGAGCTTTTTTTTTGGTATCTTTAAGTGGCGGTTCAAATCCGATGAATTATAAGAGCGTTTAATGTCAGGAAGTTTAATGAACGATCATGCCCCCACCGAAGTCCCCTGTCCTGCCGAACTGGAAGTGGATGTACCTGGTTTTGCCACTCAGTCCATTCGTGCCGGGTCTCTTCGCAGTGACCAGCGGGAGCACAGTGAGGCGATCTACCTTACCTCCAGTTTTACTTACGACAGTGCAGCCCAGGCTCAGGCGGTGTTTGCCGGAGAGGAAGAGGGGAATGTGTATTCTCGTTACACCAACCCTTCGGTGCAAATGCTCGAGGACCGAATGGCGATCCTTGAAGGGGGAGAGTTGGCCTGTGCCACCTCATCAGGAATGGCGGCCATTCTTGGCGCCTGCATGGCGCTGCTGAAAAGCGGTGATCACGTTATCTGTTCACGCAGTGTGTTTGGTACCACCTTTACGATTTTTGCCAAATATCTGGCGAAGTTCGGGGTGGATACCACCTTTGTGGACCTGGTGGACTATCAACAGTGGCGGGATGCTGTTCGGCCTGAGACGCGTATGCTGTTTCTTGAAACGCCTTCCAACCCCTTAAGTGAAGTGGCGGATCTCAAGTTGCTTGCGGAAATTGCCCACCGGCACGACGCACTGCTGATGGTGGACAATTGTTTCTGCACGCCCGCCTTGCAGAAACCCCTTGAACTGGGTGCCGATCTGGTGGTGCATTCTGCCACCAAGTATATTGATGGCCAGGGGCGCTGTATTGGAGGCATCGTGGTGGGAAGCAAGGCCCTGGTGAGCGAGGTTCATCTCTGGCAAAGGGCTGCCGGTGCCACCATGAGTGCATTCAATGCCTGGGTATTTTATAAGGGCCTGGAAACGCTCTCCGTGAGGATGGACGCCCATTGTCGAAATGCTGGGGAACTGGCCGCCTGGCTGAGCCAGCATCCAGCGGTTGAACGGGTGCATTATACCGGCCTTGAGTCCCACCCGGGCCATGAGCTGGCCAGAAAGCAGCAGAAGGCCTTTGGCGGAGTGCTGGCCTTTGAGGTTAAGAATGGACTGGATATGGGGAGTCGGGAGGCCGCATGGCGGGTAATAGACAGTGTGGAAATCATGTCTCGAACGGCGAATCTGGGGGATACCCGAACCACAATCACCCATCCGTCTACAACCACACATTGTCGTCTGTCTGAGGAAGACAAGGCCCGTTCAGGAATTACCGAAAGCCTGATTCGTGTCGCTGTTGGCCTTGAAGATGTGGAGGATCTCAAGGGTGATCTGGCGCGGGGCTTAAACAAGCTGGTTTAACAGGCTGTTTCAAAAGGCTGCCGCAAAAGGCAGCCATCAAAACAACTATCTATACAACAATAATAATGAGAGCGGGGGAGTATGGGATCACCACTGGCTGCATGCCTGCAGCAGTTATCCAGCGTTATCCGGGGCAAGCAGCAGGAAGTTCGCCTTGCTCTTTGCTGCATTTTGGCCAGAGGGCACCTGCTGATTGAAGACCTTCCCGGGATGGGAAAAACCGCCCTGGCCCTCGCGCTTGCCCGGGTTCTCGGGCTGGATTACCAGAGGGTTCAGTTTACCAGCGACTTACTGCCTGCGGATATCATCGGGGTCTCTACGTTTGATCGGGGCAGTGGTCAGTTTAATTTTCAGCCCGGGCCGGTGTTTGCCCAGCTGCTGCTGGCGGATGAAATTAACCGGGCCTCCCCCCGAACCCAGAGTGCTCTGCTGGAAGCCATGGAAGAACGACAGGTGACGGTTGAAGGCAAGCCATCCCCTCTGCCTGAACCTTTTATGGTCCTGGCAACACAAAATCCGTTGTCTCAGGAGGGGACGTTTCCACTACCAGAGTCCCAGCTGGACCGGTTTTTAATGAAAATTCATATGGGCTACCCCGACCCGGATTCAGAGAAAGCGATTCTGAAAGGCGAAGCGGGGCGGCATTATGTTGATCACCTTTCACGAGCCATTTCCCCCGCCCAGCTGTTGTCCCTCCAGAAAGAGGTGGATGGCGTTCATGCCAGCGACCCGGTGCTGGATTATATTCTCAGACTGGTCACCGCCACCCGGGAAGGAGGGCACTACCAGGCGGGGCTCTCCCCCCGGGCCGGGTTGGCGCTGTTACAGTCGGCCAAAGCCTGGGCCTGGCTGGACGGCCGACAGTACCTGATTCCGGAAGATGTTCAGGCGGTGTTTGTCCCGGTCACCCATCACCGGCTTCAGATAAAAGGTCAGGGCATTTCGGTCCATGAGCTATTAGCCAGTGTCAATGCCATGGCCTGAGTGGTGCCCATGACTTTTTTTAAAACGACGGCCTTCAAAAAAAACGCCCGGGCGCCAATAGCCTCTGCCCTGATCGAGCGCTTTCAGCGTTGGACTGACCAGAGAAGCCCGAGGGCTGGCCGGGTAATGCTTGATCAGCGTCGTATTTATATTCTGCCCTCGTTGTCCGGACTGGTCTGGCTGGTCATGGTGACTCTCGTTTTCCTGCTGGCCGCTAACTACAGCAACTCTCTGGCTTATGGACTCAGTTTTTTTATGCTGAGCCTGTTTATGCTGTCCATTTTATATACCTGGCGAAATCTGGCAGGGGTTAGCTTGATTGCCCAGGGAGGGAAGGCCGGGTTTGCCGGTGAGAGGGTTGAAGTCAATGTTGAGTGTCAGGCTAATGGTCGCCCAAGGGTGAGCTTGACCATTGGCTGGCCTGGCAGTGAGCAGGCGGTGGTCAGTTTTAATCAGGCTCTGGATCAAAGTCTGCGGGTGCAGGCTGAACACCGGGGATGGCTGAAGCCCGAACGGATGCTGGTGGCCAGTGTCTACCCACTGGGGTTATGTCGTGCCTGGAGCTGGGTGAGACTGAATTTTCAATGTCTTGTTTATCCTCGACCTGATTTCAGTTGCCCGCTGCCCGAATCCGTATCGGAATCCGGCGATTCCCGTTGTTTCAGTGAACCCGGGGTGGAGGACTTTTCAGGATTCCGCCGTTATCGTGACAATGATAACCCGGTTCATATTGACTGGAGAGGCTATGCCCGCACCGGTGAACTCCATTCAAAGCAGTTTGATCAGCCCGGTGGCACTGAGCTGCTTTTCTCTCTCAATCAGGTGCCGCTGAACGGGCTGGAACAGAAATTGTCGGTGATCACCGGCTGGTGTCTGTTGTGTGAACAGGCCGGAAGGCCCTATGGGCTGATTTTAAATGAGGGCACCTGTTCACCCTCTCTCGGATCAGGGCATTTGCAGAAATGCCTGGAAGCCCTGGCGTTATATACGGAGCAGCCCGGGTCTCCACAAAGCCAGGGGAGTTTTTGGGATAAGCGCCCGGCCAGGGCTGTGGGGCGTGGTGATGACTGAACGTTCAGGGAGCAGGCAGGGTGATCCCGGGGTATCCCGGGACTCGACGCTTTGGCTGTTACTGGCCCAGGTTCTGGTTCTCGTGCCGGTTATTCAGGTGATTCCCGCGAATGTAGTGTTGTTAATGCTGGTATCCCTGGGCTGGCGACTGGTGATCTGGTTCGGACGGGGCAACTGGCCGTCGATCCTGGTAAGACGGTGCCTGGTGCTGGTGGCTTTCGGTGTGATTGTCGGGTCATTTGGCTGGTCGTTTAACCTGGAGATGGCGGTATCGGTTCTGGTTACCGGCTATGCCTTGAAAGTGCTTGAGATGAAAAGCCGAAGGGACGCCCTTGTGGTGGTGTATATCGGCTTTTTTGTGGTGGCAACCGGGGGGCTTTATTCCCAGTCACTGGTTCAGGGGCTTTATCTGTTGGTGTGCATCACGGCTCTGGTGGCTGCCATGCAGGCCCTTTATCAGCCTTCTTACGGGCCTTTTCAGGGGGGCTCTCCCGCCAGCAGTATCTGGTTTTCGGCGGTGATGATGGTACAGGCTGTCCCGTTAACGTTGGTGTTGTTTGTTTTTATTCCCCGGCTGGGGCCTCTCTGGGCGGTTTCCTGGCCTTCAACGGATGCCAGGACCGGGTTATCGGAGAGCATGAGCCCGGGAGATATTGCCCGGCTGAGTCGCTCTTATGAAACGGTATTTCGAGCGGAGTTTGAAGGTCGCATTCCGGAACCGGAAGAACGCTACTGGCGGGCAATGGTCCTGGATCAATACGATGGCCGGGAGTGGCGAAAGACCGGCCAGGAGGACTTGCAATCCTCTGTGATACCAAGCGCGTCAGAGCAAGCGCTGGATGAGCGCTTCTGGATGACGGAAAATCCTGAGACCAGTGGCTGGTGGATGCTGGACAATGGTACTGCAGTTTACGATTACCAGGTGATGCTTGAGCCTGGGGGCCAGAGCTGGCTGCCTGTGCTGGGCCCCGCATATGCCTCTGTTGAGCAGAGCCAGGTACTTCGAACCATGACCCTGGAGTCCAGGGAGCCGGTGTTTTCCCGGAAGGTTTACCGGCCAGATTCACGAACCCCTCTTGCCAGCAGCATCACTCTTCCTGGCTGGTTAAGGGCTCTGAATACTTTTCTTCCTGCATCGGTGAACCCCGAAAGTCGAGCACTGGCGTTAACGCTCTATAAGGCAGTCGGTCAGGACCCACAGGCTATGGCCAGAGGGGTTATGGCTTATTTCAGGCAGGCTCCCTTTTTCTACATCCTGAACCCACCGTTAATGGGGAACAATGACATTGATGATTTTCTCTTTCATCAACGACAGGGCTTCTGTGAGCATTATGCGACCAGCTTTGTCTTTTTGATGCGCTCGGTGGGGATACCCGCCCGAATCGTGACCGGCTTTCAGGGAGGGGAGTATCTGCCAGGAGAACGGGTCTTGCTGGTCCGGCAGCTGGATGCCCATGCCTGGGCAGAAATCTGGGTAGATGGGTCAGGCTGGATCCGGTTTGATCCCACGGCTGCTGTGTCTCCGGAGCGAATTGAGTCAGGGCTGGAAGCCTTTGCCTCCCAACAGGAGGGGCTTCAGGAATACCTTCCTTTTGTGGCAAGGCTGGGGACGGTACCTTTTTACAAAACATTGCAACTGGGTTGGGAACGGCTTGAGTATCGATGGCAGAAGTCGGTGATCCAGTATATGAAGGAACGACAATCGACGTTTATGCAGCGGCTGTTTGGTTCATCGGATTATTATTGGCAGCAGATGGGGGTAATGGGGGCTCTGTTTGCTGTGATACTGGTCCTGGTAGCCGGTGTCATGATGTTCCAGAGACGAGTGTTATCGCCAGAGTATCGATTATGGCTCCGGTTTGAATGCCGACTGTCGGGCAAAGGTTATCACCGTCGGGCTGAAGAAGGCCCAAGGGACTTTGCTTCAAGAGTGGCCCGTGAAGATCCTGTCATTGGCAAGGCGGTATTGGCTTTCGGGTGTGAGTATATTCGTCTAGTGTATTCACAAAGCAAAGAGGGGAAGGAGGTTGATCATCTGATCCGGCTGTTAAAAGAGATCTGATGTACCCACCGGACATTTCGGTTTAAGGCGTTCTTGAGTCAGGGTGGTGGTTATTGAGCTTTGATGCATTGCATCAGTGTCTGATAGGCTGCGGATTTTTGCACTTTCTTTTCATCTTTGAAAACCCTGTCAATGAACTTTCTGCCCGCTTCATGGGGGTAGAGCTTTTCCATAAGAGCGATAAAAAACAGGTGGGCAAGGCTGATACAGCTGCCCTGTGTCTTTGTCCAGTTAATCACCTGTCCACGAAGAACGGTAATGGCAGCAAACAGTTGGTGCTGTTTTGAGCCTCTGGCGCTGAAGGTTTTGTCCAGCAGTGCTCTATATTGACGATTGTTTTTGACGTCTTCTGCCCAGATGCTGAGCGCTTCTAATAGATCATCGGCACCATAAGCCGTTTTTCCCTGATCGGTCATCATTTGTTCAAACTGGTTTCGAAATGACTGTGTGGCCTGAATAAACACCGGGCCCTTATTTTGATCGATGGCCTCCAGAGCCTGGTTCAGGTGCTGCTGGCAATGGCTCCATTCCTCTGAGTCAAGATCAAAGCCGGTTTCAGGCGGCGGGGATAATATTTCGCTTCGGTAATAATGGTAAGCGGCTTCTTTGCTCTTGATTTGCTGCTTGATATGGTGAACCCCCTCTTTCAAGGGCTGTCTCATGCCAGGCAGTTGGCGTCGGTCTACCCTGTGCTTCAGGCAGGTTTTCAATCTCAGTTTCTGGGCTTTAAAATAGTCCATCAAGGCTGCCCGGCTTTCAGGGTTGAGTCCGAGATCTTCATCGCGACTGTGTTTCAGCCGGTTTTCACAGGCTTTCATTCGAGCAATCACCTTTCGGGTAAAAGGAAGAAGGCGACCCTGATTGCTGGCTACTGCTTCGCAGGCTTGTCCAATGAGTTTATGAAAATATTCTATTTCCCTTGCGGCTGCGCGGTTTTTTTCTTTTTTTGTTGCGTGACGGCCTGTGGTTCCTGGTGGTTTGTGCTCAGGTCGAAGCAGGTTTGCCAGAGGCTGCAGGTGTTGAAGTTTCAGCCCTTTCAATACTTTTGGAGGGTATATTGCCTCTGAAAGCTCCAGAACCCTGAGTTTGTGTTGCAGGGTTCTGTGCAGTTCTCGCCCTATAGTGCTATCAGGGCTGACGAAGTGAACCCTGGGAATTGCCCCGTATTTCTCCCGGCAGACCCCGACGGCTGCAATGGCTATCTGGCAACAATTGTCGATGTATTCAGAAAATCTTGGGTCACCCCGGCCAGGAAAATCCCCCATCACTGGCATGGCGATGGATCGGTCGCCCAGTTCTATGGCCCGCTCAATGGCCGTCACATAACAATGCATCAGCCTTTCTACGGGGTAAATATCATCGGGCTTATATCGGTGTTCCGGCTTGACGGTTGTGGACCTGGGAGGAACCGGGAAAACCAGCCGTTTAACACCGTTAAGGTGGGAGTCAGCCTGAATTTCAAAGAGCTTGCAGCTTTCACTGCTGGCAAACCGATCTTGATAGGTCGGATGGAACGCTTCAGGGCACTCCGGGTCTTGCAGTGAGGGCAGACGGGCAAGGAGTTGCCTGGGGGCTTTCAGTCCATCTGCCAGGGGGCCTCCCACGGGGCAGAACAGGGTGTCAATGGATAGGCCATGCTGCCTTTTCAACCCGCTGACACCCCCGCCGCCCACCCACCCCCTTCCCCCCCCACCGGCCTGGGGGGGGGAAGGGGGCTTTACTTTGACCTGTGTTTTCTGCTTCTTGGCTGGAGGCAGTGAAGCAGGGAGGTTCCGGCCGGCATGCCGTTTTCTCCCACTTCGGCTCTGGCGTGAAGGTTTTCTGGAGTGAACATCTCTGGGCCTGGGGGGATGGGTATGTTGATTCTCCGGGAGCAGGTTATCTCCTGTGGGTATCTGCCTGGGCGTGTCCGCAATACAGACCTCACGCTCATTCCATGCTTTGCCTTTAAAGACTCCCTGGAAGCGCTCGAAAAAGTGGCGATGATCTGTCCGTGGCTGGAGGACACCCGTTGATGCCTGTGGCATGAATTGACCGGCTCCCTGTCTGAATAATTTCCTTATTAATCAAAGTATAAGCAGTGACTGCTGATTTTCCATGCCGACAGTCCCCCAGATCAGTGCACCTTGTCCGCGCCCTGACGCGAAAGAGCCGGTGCCCGCTCTTTGGTCTTCTGGAATAATCGTTATGGGGATTTAGGAAGAGCAACATAAAGACCACTGTAGCTGGCCACTTTTTCATTATTACCAGAGAGCAGGTCTACGGTCAGTTCCAGCTTGGCTCTTCTGTTCTGTCTGAGCCGATCAAAAAAGGTTTCCGGGACAGTGGCCTGGCACCGAGCAGAAAATGCCCCATGGGCAGGCGTGTGATAAGTCATCCTGGAGTCTGCGATGACGGCCTCGCAACCGGAGGAAACGGTTCTTGCATGAAGGGTGGTATAGAGCCAGCCGCAAACCGTTGCCAGGGCGGCCATACTGCCGCCAAAAGCCGTTCCCTTGTCATTGATGTTGGGCTCCAGGGGACAGCTGATTTCGAGCAGTCCATTGTCAAAACGGTCAAATTGGACCTGCATGTTCTGAAGCAGCGGGATGTTGTTCCTGATCCAGTCAGTTAATTCTGGGGTAAACAGTTGTTCGGGCGTTTTTGGGTTCATGGGTATGGTTTTAAAATGAGCCAGGCCCCCGGGACAGGGGCCTGGTCAATAAAATGAAGAGTGGATTAGCTGGCCTTGGCAATGATCTCGTCAGCGGCCTGCTGGTAGGACTCTACCTGATCGAAGTTCAGATAGCGATAGACATCACCCGCCATGGAGTCCAGGTTACGGGCGTATTCCATGTACTCTTCTGCGGTGGGGATTTTACCCAGAATAGCGCCTACTGAAGCCAGCTCCGCTGAGCAGAGGTAGACATTGGCGCCATCCCCCAGGCGGTTCGGGAAGTTCCGGGTTGAAGTAGACAGCACAGTTGCACCGGCCTCCACCCTGGCCTGGTTACCCATGCACAATGAACAACCTGGAATTTCGGTGCGAACACCGTTGTCCTGGTAAATGGTGTAGTAACCCTCTTCTTCAAGCTGGGCCTTGTCCATTTTGGTGGGCGGTGACATCCAGAAACGGGTTTTCAGCGGATCGCTGTTCTGTTCCAGGAGTTTACCGGCAGCCCGGAAGTGGCCGATGTTGGTCATGCAGGAACCCAGGAATACCTCGTCCACCTTGTCGCCGGCAACGTCCGATAGGGTACGGGCATCGTCCGGGTCATTGGGGGCACAAAGGATCGGCTCCTTGATGTCAGCAAGGTCGATTTCAATGACTTCCGCGTACTCAGCATCGGCATCGGCGCGCATCATGGTCGGGTTTGCCAGCCACTCTTCCATCTTGCGGGCACGGCGCTCAAGAGTACGGGGGTCGCCATAGCCTTCACTGATCATCCAGCGCAGCATGGTGACATTGGATTTCAGGTATTCGGAGATGGACGCTTCCGACAGGGTGATGGTACAGCCTGCGGCAGAGCGCTCAGCAGAGGCATCAGACAGCTCGAAGGCCTGCTCGACGGTCAGATCCTCCAGACCTTCGATCTCCAGCACCCGGCCTGAGAAGGCGTTTTTCTTGCCTTTTTTCTCAACCGTTAACAGACCCTGTTTGATGCCATAAAGAGGAATGGCATGAACCAGGTCGCGCAAGGTGATACCCGGTTGCATTTTGCCTTTGAACCGGACCAGCACGGATTCCGGCATATCCAGAGGCATGACACCGGTTGCCGCTGCAAAGGCCACCAGGCCCGAACCGGCCGGGAAGGAGATGCCCAGAGGGAACCGGGTATGGGAGTCACCCCCGGTACCGACGGTGTCCGGCAGGAGCATGCGGTTCAGCCAGCTGTGAATGATGCCATCTCCGGGGCGCAGTGCCACACCTCCCCGGTTCATAATGAAGTCGGGCAGGGTGTGGTGAGTTTCCACATCCACAGGCTTGGGATAGGCTGCGGTATGACAGAAAGACTGCATCACCAGGTCGGAAGAGAAGCCCAGACAGGCCAGGTCTTTCAGTTCATCCCGGGTCATGGGCCCGGTGGTGTCCTGGGAACCGACGGTGGTCATTTTGGGTTCGCAGTATTGACCGGGGCGGACACCGGTGACACCGCAGGCTTTACCCACCATTTTCTGGGCCAGAGTGAAACCTTTGTCAGAATCCTGGGGAGCCACGGGGCGACGGAATATCTCGGACGGCCCAAGATCCAGGGCTTCCCGGGCCTTGTCGGTCAGGCCACGGCCAATGATCAGGTTGATGCGTCCTCCGGCCTGCACTTCATCCAGAATGACATCGGACTTGAAGGTAAACTCAGAAAGCACTTCCCCGGATTCAGACAGAATCTTGCCATCATAGGGGCGGATCTCAATGACGTCCCCCATATTCAACTGGTCAACGGGCGCTTCAAAGACCAGGGCGCCGGCATCTTCCATGGTGTTGAAGAAAATGGGCGCCACCTTGCCGCCAATACAGATACCACCGGCCCGCTTGTTGGGCACGCCTGGAATGTCGTCACCAAAGAACCAGAGCACTGAGTTGGTGGCCGACTTCCGGGAGGAGCCGGTACCCACCACGTCACCTACAAAAGCAACGGGCAGGCCTTTGCTCTTGATGGCTTCTATCTGCTTCAGCGGGCCGGTGACGCCATGTTCTTCAGGCTCCAGTCCGTCACGGGTCATTTTGTAAGCGGCGAGGGCGTGGAGTGGAATATCGGGGCGGGACCAGGCGTCCGGTGCCGGTGAAAGGTCGTCGGTATTGGTTTCCCCGGTGACTTTGAAGACAGCGACTTTGGTGCTTTCCGGTACTGCTTCCCGGCGGGTGAACCACTCGGCTTCCGCCCAGGATTTCAGCACGGCCATGGCGTTGGCGTTACCGGCCTTGGCTTTTTCCTCCACGTCATGGAAGGAGTCAAACACCAGCAGGGTGTTTTTCAGCTGGTCGGCAGCCAGTTCCCCGAGCTCGGTATTGTCGAGCAGTTCGACCAGTGTCTCAATGTTGTATCCGCCCAGCATCATGCCCAGCAGCTGAACGGCTTTCTTGGCGTCAATCAGTGGGGATTCGGCTTCTCCACGAACAATGGCGGAGAGGAAGCCGGCCTTGACATAAGCGGCTTCATCAACCCCGGGTGGGATGCGATTTTCAAGGAGATTCAGCAGGAAGTCTTCTTCTCCGGCAGGTGGGTTTTTCAGCAGTTCGACCAGTGCGGAGACCTGTTCGGAGTTCAGCGGCTTTGGTGGGACACCTTCTTGGGCACGCTCTTCGACGTGTTTTCTGTAGGCTTCTAGCACGAGTTCTACCCTCATCATCGGTGGCAGGCTCTTGGGCGATCCTTCGACGAACCATTGTACTTTTTGAATGGGTCAGTCAGATGTTCCAAGTCAGTCTTTAGCCAGTGCAATGTGTGTAACGCTGCATTCTCCGGTCAGTTATCCTGCAGGTTTCTGTTATCAAGCAGGCCTGCTGACCGCCAGAACAGCAGTGGAGTTGACGAATGACCGGTCCCATAATGCAGGCCGGTTGAGCACTGGTGGCGCGGGCAGTATAGCGGAAGGTGCTTTCCAAGTTAAGTAAAGACCGAAATACCCGCTATTTTTTCCGTGAATGGTTGATTGGAAAAGGGTTTTTCAGGGAATTAACCCAAAGGGGCTTTTACCAAAGCCCCTGGGTATACGTCTATGGCTTTTCAATTTGGTAGCAGGGTTGATACTGGGTGCCAGGAAGTTTCATGCGGTACTGGTCCACAAAAGACTGAAGCAGGGTATCCATCTGATCCATTAATTCGGCTTCACCGCTGAGTTGGTAAGGGCCATGCTGGCGGATCAGGTTGACACCGTCCTCCTTGATATTACCGGCGACAATACCGGACATGACGCGCCTCAGGTTGGCTGCCAGTATATGCTTGGGCAGTGAACGGTCCAGTTCCAGGTTCGCCATATTGTCATGGGTCGGGTCAAAGGGCTTCTGAAACTCATGATCTATTTTCAGCAGCCAGTTGAAGTAGTAGGCGTCCCCCTGTTTTCTTCTGAACCGTGTGACTTTTTCCAGCCCTTTGTTCATTGTCCGGGCAACCCGGATCGGGTCATCGATGATGATCTGGTACTTTTTCTGGGCGGTTTTACCCAGGGTGTTGCCGATAAACCGGTCGATCTGTTCAAAGTACTCCTCAGAACCTCTGGGACCGGTGAGGATCATGGTCAGGGGTATATCCTGGTTGTCCGGGTGCAGGAGAATGCCCAGCAGGTAGAGAATCTCTTCACAGGTGCCAGGTCCCCCGGGAAAGACAATAATGCCATGACCCAGCCGGACAAAAGCCTCAAGGCGCTTTTCAATATCCGGCAGGATAATCAGCTCATTGACAATCGGGTTGGGAGACTCTGCGGCAATAATGCCGGGCTCGGTCAGGCCTATGAAGCGGCCATTGCCGATACGCTGCTTGGCGTGTCCGATGTAGGCACCCTTCATCGGACCTTTCATGGCGCCTGGACCGCAGCCGGTGCAGATGTTCAGTTTTCTAAGCCCCAGCTGATATCCGACGGTTTTTGTGTATTCATATTCTTCTCTTGATATGGAATGCCCTCCCCAGCAAACCACTGTATTTGGCAGCTGTTTGGTAATAAAGCCATTGGCGTTTCTGAGAATTTCAAACACCAGGTGGGTGATATCCGATGAGCTTTCCTGGTCAAATCGGGGGTCCTCGGTAATATGGGAGGACACATAAAGAATGTCTCTCAGAACAGAGAACAGGTTTTCCCGCACACCCCGTATCAGCTTGTTGACCACAAAGGCAGAAGCAGGGGCATTGATCAGCTCCAGCTTCAGCCCCCGGTGCTCCTGAACAATGCGGATGTCGAAATCACTGTAGGTTTGCATCAGCTCTTCGGCATTATCACCTTCCTGCTCACAGCTGAGCACTGCCAGTGCACACTGGCGGAAAAGGCGGTGGAGTCCGGTTTTGCTGGTGTCCTGAAGACTGTTGACTTCCCTGCTGGACAGCACTCTCATGGTGCCTACCGGGTTAACGATGGCGGAGACTACATTGGCTTTACTCATACTGGCCCCCTTAAAGGAATCTTTGCTGTGGCGGCTGAACCGCCCTGTTTTTCATCTGGAATGGGCTATTGAATGCTTTGTGTGTTGTCGTGGAGGACTGCTCTGCAGTCCTTTTGAGTGGCCCTGCCAGGAAAAGGCTGCCAACGAATGAATCGCTCCATTTCCTGATTAATTAATACTTCGGAGCAATGGCGCTGGAGTTAAGGGTTGATGTTCACTATTTATGGCAGCCATTATCATTGGAAACATCGCTTCCACTGGATTATACCGCGTTCAGATTGAGGGGGGCAGTCTTGACGAACCCGCTTTCCTCTGACAAATTGGAACAGGTTTGTGTTGACTTTCCGGAAAGCTCTATAGCCAGGAGGTGTCTGGCATGTCCTCCCAGAATGTGACTGACTATTTGTATTCTCGTCAGGTGTCTTTTTCCAAACGGCATCACCCTCCCGCCTTCTCTGCCCAGGAGGTGGCTGAAAAAGCCCATATCAGTGGCCGTAGAGTGGCTAAAACAGTGGTGGTAAAGCTGGATGGAAAGCTTGCCCTGTGTGTGCTTCCCGCCACAGAAAGGGTGAATTTCAGTCTGCTTCGCCAGGCCGCCGGGAGTCATACTGCGGAACTGGCCCGGGAGGAGGAGTTTATCGACACCTTTCCCCGTTGTGAGCCAGGCCTGATGCCGCCTTTTGGTGGACTGTACGGCCTTCCTGTTTATGTTTCAGACTCGTTGAAGCAGGATATTCCCCTGGCGTTCAGCAGTGGCCAGGCATCCGAGCTGCTTGAGCTCTCCTGGCAGGATTTTGACCGGCTGGTGCACCCCGTATTGATGACAGAGAAGCAGAAAGCAGCCATCGGGTGATTTTCTGTTTTGGCATGCATCATTCCATGGGATAACATACTGCAGGCGACAGCTGGTAGCGGGGTGGGTTGTATTCAGTTGAACGCCATCGCGAGACAATGCCGGATAGGATAGGGCCGGATAGAGAGAACCTTGGATAATAATCAATCACATCCTCAGCAAGTGACATGCGCAAAACCGGGATGTGATCAGAAAAATAAAGTTCAGAGAACAGGAGACCGACCTCTATGCCTGGTCAGCAAGAGCTGGAGATGCCTATTGAGCCCATTGAAAGAGTTCTGGTAGTGGACGACCATAATCATGTCCTTGGAGCCGTTCCCAGAACTCAGATGAGAGTGGAGTCACTCTGTCACCGGGCAACTTATATTTTTGTGTTTAACCCCCAGGGTCAGCTCTATGTTCAGGAAAGAACGCTGAACAAGGATATTTATCCGGGCTATTTTGACCCCGCGACCGGTGGTGTGGTGGCTGAGGGTGAAAGCTATGACCAGGCGGCAGCCCGTGAGCTGGCTGAAGAGTTGGGCATAGTTGATACACCGATTACTCCTCACTTTCACTTCTTTTTCCAGAATGAAGATTGTCAGGTGTGGGGAAGGGTTTACAGCTGCTGTTACGATGGGCCGCTTATTCTGCAGCCGGAAGAGGTCGCCAATGTGATTATGGAAACCCCGGATGATGTTTTGAGTAATCGCCATCACAGAAGTTACACCCCGGACAGCCTGGTTGCCCTGGAAAGGCTGGTTCATTGCCTGAAGTCCTTCAAAACCTAGAACATAAGCAGGTAGTACATGTTTACAGGTATCGTAAAAGGCGCCTTCACTGTCGCCCATATCGCTGAGTCCACCGGTCTCAACCGCATTACTCTATCTTTGCCTCCCTCTCTGCTTGAAGGAGTGGAGAAAGGCGCCAGCATTGCCGTCAATGGCTGCTGTCTGACCGTGGTGGCCTTTGATCAGGGGACGGTGTCGTTTGATGTCATGCAGGAAACACTCAGGGTGACGAACCTGGGCGCACTGGCGGAGGGGCAGAAAGTCAATATAGAGCGTGCCGCCCGGTTTGGCGATGAGATTGGCGGGCACCTGCTTTCCGGTCATATTCACGATGTGGTTGAGGTAGTTGATGTAGTTCACGAGCCCAATAATGTCACCGTTTTTTTTGAGTTTGATCCTCGCTGGCAGGCTTATCTGATGCCAAAAGGGTATGTGTCCCTGAACGGTTGCAGTCTGACTATTGGCGAGCGGGTTGAGCATCAGCGTTTCTGTGTTCATTTGATTCCGGAAACCCTGAAGCTGACCACCTTTGGAGGAATGGAGGTTGGGACAAAGGTTAATCTGGAGATAGACAGCCAGACCCAGGCGGTGGTGGAAACCGTGAACCGTTATATGGAATCAGTGTCGTTGGCCGGGATGTGATACAGAAAGTGTTCAGAATGTTCTGACTCTGCAGCAGCCGGTTTATATACTGATAAAGTCTTATAAATAAGTGGACACCGGTGGGGAGTGACTCATACTTATTATGCTCACTAGCGTGTCCAAACGAGGTTAGATCTCGTTGCTGAAATAAATGAGTGTGTAAAGTCAAAAAAAGATGCCGCCTGAGAAGGCGGCATCTTTTTTTTGGGTGCTTCTGCTCGAGAGTTTACCGAGCGGGCTTTCTACGCTTGGGTTGCGCTTTTTTTCCCGCCGCTTTTTTCGAGGCAGAGGTGGCAAAGGCTACCTGGAAAACATCCTCGTAACGGCTGGCAAAATGCACGGCCATTCCTTCCCGGATATAGTCAGGCAGTTCGTCAAAGTCTCTCCGGTTATCCTCGGGCAGCACCAACTGGGTAATCCCCTGCCTGCGTGCGGCAATCACCTTCTCCCGAATGCCTCCTACGGGGAGGACTCTCCCGGTCAGGGTAAGTTCTCCGGTCATGGCCAGGTTCCGGGCCGGTTTTTTACCGCTGGCCAGGGAGATCAGGGCGGTGGTCATGGTCACCCCGGCACTGGGGCCATCTTTGGGGGTGGCTCCTTCGGGCACATGGAGGTGTATAAAGGCGTTTTTGAAAAAGTCCTCTGGTACATCAAACTGTTTTGCCCGGCTGGTGACAAAACTGTGAGAAATCTCGGCAGACTCTTTCATGACCTCCCCCAGTTTTCCGGTCAGCTTGAAGCCTGCTCTTTGCTGATGGATCAAGCTGGCTTCCACAGGCAGAGTAGCTCCTCCCATGGCTGTCCAGGCCAGGCCCGTTACGATGCCGGTGCCTTCCATGGACTTTTCTTTGCGGAAGTAGGGGGCTCCCAGGAAGTCTTCAAGGTTTTTGGTGGAAACCGTTATGCTTTTCTTATCTTCCTCAAGTAACTGGACCACCGCTTTGCGAATCACCTTCTGTAACAGTTTTTCGAGGTGGCGGACGCCGGCTTCCCTTGCATAGCCTTCAATAATTCGCTTGAGAGTGGCATCGGACATTTTCAGCTGGTTTTTTTTCAGCCCGGCCTTGGCCAATTGTTTTGGCCACAGGTGGTTTTTGGCGATGGCCAGCTTCTCTTCGGTGATATAGCCAGAGAGCCTGATGGTGTCCATCCGGTCCAGCAGTGGGCCGGGGATGGTATCCAGCTGGTTGGCAGTACAGACGAACAGCACCTTGGAGAGGTCAATTCTCATATCCAGATAATGATCCAGGAACTCACTGTTCTGCTCCGGATCAAGGACTTCCAGCAGGGCAGAGGCCGGGTCGCCCCGGAATGAGGCACCGATCTTGTCAATTTCATCGAGCATGATGACCGGGTTGGACACTTCAACCTCTTTCAGGGCTTGAACCAGCTTGCCTGGCAGGGCTCCGATATAGGTGCGGCGGTGCCCCTTGATTTCGGCCTCATCCCGCATACCGCCAAGGCTGAAGCGGTAAAATTTGCGATCCAGTGCCCGGGCCACCGACTTGCCTATGGAGGTTTTACCCACCCCTGGAGGACCGACCAGCAGCATAATGGAGCCTGAGACCTCTTTCCTAAAAGCGCCCACGGCCAGGAACTCAATGATCCGGTCCTTAACATCCTCAAGACCGTCATGGTCCGCATTGAGTACTGTTCTGGCGTGCTTCATATCCAGGTTGTCTTCTGAGAATACGCCCCAGGGAACCGAGGTGGCCCAGTCCAGGTAGTTTCTGCAGATTGAATATTCTGGGGAACCGGTCTCCAGGATGGCAAGTTTATTCAGGTCATCATCTATTTTGCTTCTGGCGCTTTTCGGGATTGCCAGTCCTTCCAGGCGTTTCTGGAATTTTTCCACTTCTGCGGTTTTATCGTCCTTGGAGATGCCAAGCTCTTTCTGGATGACTTTCAGCTGCTCCTTGAGGAAAAACTCACGCTGGTGGGTGCTTATTTTACGGTTAACTTCTGCATTGATTTCGCTCTGAAGCCGGGCCACTTCCTGCTCTTTGCGAATCAATACCAGCACCTTTTCCATTCGTCTCTGAATGGGGAGAGCTTCCAGTACTTCCTGAAGCTCAGGCCCTGGTGCGGTGGTAATCGCAGCGGCAAAATCCGCCAGTGGAGAAGGGTCCTTTGGGCTGAAGCGATTCAGGTAATTCTTGAGCTCTTCACTGTAAAGCGGGTTGAGAGGAATCAGCTCTTTGATGGCCTGGATCAGCGCAAGGGCGTAGGCTTTCACTTCATCGCTGTTGTCTTCCGGGCTTTCTATGTAATCCACCTGAACAAGATAGGGAGGACGACGTCTCAGCCACTGACGGATTTTAAAGCGTTGCATGCCCAGAGCAATGAACTGGACCTGTTCATTGTCGGTTACGATGTTGTGGATCTTGACGACACAGCCTATCTCGGGAAAATCCTCCGGTGAGATATTGTCTCCGGGCATGCCACCCACGAAACTCAGGCCGACCGCCTTGTGAGGGCTCTGGCCCACCCGTTGAAGGGTTTCCCCCCACTCATTGCTGCTGAATACCAGAGGTTGTACCTGGGCAGGGAAAAAGGGGCGGTTGGGGACCGGAATCAGATAAAGCTTGTCTGGAAGTGCCTGGTGGGGCAGAACCAGCTCAGTACCGGCTGCTGAATGGTCATTATCCCCGGTAATGACTTCGGGGGCAGTGGAGTCCTGGTCTGTCATAGTCTGTCTGCAGTGTGGTGATTGGGTTAAGTCTCTGTTTGTGCTTGCCGGATGAGCGGAGGAGGTGAGTTCAGGGCCGATTAAAGATGGCTGCGGTACTGCTTATTTGCCGAACTCTCTGTAATATTGCCTTTTTACCGCGTCTCTGCTCAAGCAGTCTCAGTTTCTATTTTGAGTCTTATCCAGCAATTTCAATGGCTGGTGCGTTTAAGTATGGTTGACATAAGAGAGATTGGCAGACGGAATGAGGGAATTGTGATGAGTGGTCAGGATTTTCAGGTCGTACTCGACTTCTGGTTTGAAGGAGAGGAACTGGGCCAGGTACAAATGGAGCGCTGGTGGAAAAAGAACCCTGAAGTGGACCAGCTGATCAGGCAGCGGTTTGCATCGCTGGTGGAGGAGCTGTATCAGGGTCTTTCTCGGCGCTGGCTGGAGGCACCGGAAAGCTGTCTGGCGGCGATCATCTGCCTGGACCAGTTTCCAAGAAATATGTACCGGGAGACCGGTCGGTCATTCCAGTACGATGCTTTGGCTCTGGAGCTGACGGAACAGGGATTGCAGAAGGGGTTTGATCGAAGCCTGTCCCCTCTGGAAAGGGCATTTTTTATCATGCCGCTGATGCATGATGAGTCCCTGGCCAGCCAGGAGCGTTGTGTCTCATTATTATCAGAACTGGTTTCTGAAACGGAAGGGCCACTGAGGCAGTACCTGGAAGGCAGCCTGGATTTTGCCAGAAAGCATCGTGATATCATTGCCCGGTTTGGCCGCTACCCCCATCGAAATCTTATGCTTGGACGGGACAGTACTTCTGAAGAGTTGGATTTTCTCAAAGAGCCTGGTTCATCGTTTTAAAAGGAAAGTGTTTTTTTATTATTATCCGGTCCAGGCTTCTGGAAGCCCCTGTTCATCTGGGGTAGTATCAGCGGACAATAATAATAAGGAATGATCAGTTGTATGTTGAAAAATAGTATTCAAGTCAATCGTTTACTGCCTCTTTTAGTTTTCTTTCTGGTCGCCGGTCGGGCCCAGGCCCTGATGGTCAGCAAGTATGATATACCGGACATCATTCCTGCAGAAGATTCCAGGCCTGCACTGACCCTTCAGGGCGCTGCTATCCGTGACTGGTATCTGGTGGTGAAGGGCTATATCGGTGCGCTTTATCTGGAAAAGCCTGCCAGTACCCCGGAAGAGATCTATGCTTCCGACTCTTATCAGCGGATGACCTTTGTCATGCTGGTATCGAAAATGAGCGCCAGGCGAATAGCCAACGCCTTTTATGACTCCATTCAGTTAAACAGCCCACCGGAAGAGCAGGAGGCCGTGAAGGCAGATCTGGACAGGATTTTTGCTGTGGTGGATGGATCAATGAAGCAGGGCGAGCAGGCCGTTTTTGAATACCTGCCCAAGCAGGGGGTGAGAATAGAAATTGCCGGCGAAGAGAAAGCCGTTATCCCTGCGGATAAAAAACTGTTTAACCTGTTCCTCCGGGTGTGGATTGGGGATACACCGCCCAGCCAGGAGTTCAAAAAGAAAATTCTTGGGTTGGCTCCTGTTGCCTGATCAAGAAGCCCACCTGTAAAGGTGGGCTTCTTAATGATTGTTTATTAGTTTGGTCTATTACCCCGATCTTTATAGTTCTTAAGATTATTACCCCTCTGTTGCCTGCTTCTTTAAATTCATCTTCACTAACAGCTATAGCAATATTTAATCAAAGGAAATTAGTTAGGGAGGCTGTTTTGTCGATTTGTAAATAACTGGAAAGTGCCTTGTTTATATGGGGTGTCATGCTTTCAGGCATTTTCTGATCATGGAATTAAAACAAGAGAGGATTATAGCCATGAAGAACAGACTGATTACCTTTTTACTAGCGGCTTTTTTCAGTGCAGTGGTAGTAGCAGCCACTACCCATAGCCCTCAGAAAGTCTATGTTAACTCAGCTACGATTCAGCAACTGGATGACGGGCTGGTTGGTGTAGGAAAAAGGGTGGCGACGGAAATTGTCAAGCACCGGGATACTCATGGGCCTTTCCAGAGTTTTGATGATCTGGATAAAGTGAAGTACGTTGGCAAGAAAATACTGGAGAAAAATAAGGATCGAATATCCTTCGATTGACTTCTCGGTTGATGGCCTGGCTCACTGGAGTCAGGCTTTTCATCGTGCCATGCAGTGATAGTAAGGCGTGCAAGAAGGGACGATCTTATTTTTCCGGGCTGTCGTCATGGTTGCCTGCTCTTTCATAAAACAGAGGTATTAAAAGCAAGAAAGCTCAGCTGGTTCAGAACGGGAAATAGACGTTATGATCGGTCAGTCAATTTTTTGGGTGTCCTTTGTTTTTTTTTTTTGGTGTCCTTTATTTTTTTTGGGGGGGGATCCTTTATTTTGTGTCTCTTTGAGTCGTAGTGTTGGGTCACCTTGCTTTTGATTTGGCAAGGTATCCGTTTTATCGGGGCAAGATCAGAGCTACTGGCCCAAGGAAAAACGCAAAGCAGGCCTTCTAAAGAACAAACCCGCCAAAGGAGACAACTGACCCAACAGATAGCTTAACCGGTGATAACCGGTCAAACGGTTATTGATGAAAACCGGTCATTTCAAACTGATGAAAAAGGGACATTTCAAATTGGTGGTAACAAGAAAAGCGAAAACCAAAGTCATCAATCTGATCTGGCTAGGTGTTGATGCGCTCAAGGCCGCCTGTATCGGAGGCAGCAACAAAGGGTATTACCGATTATCAAGAACGTATGCAGTCCAGCTTGGACTCAGCGACAAGTATCTTGCAAGTATAGGGCTTGTTTCCCTGAAAGATTTATGGAACAGGTTTCACCATCATCGATGAACCGCTCGGTGCGGACCCGCACGCCGGGTGGTGTGGGGAGAGCTGGAGAGAAGCCAGTTCTTACCTGCATTAGTTCAGATCTGATCTGACAATTCCCTCTTCAAAAAAGGGAAGGGTTACCGATTTAGATAGAGGGTGAAATCACTGAAATCTAAATCGTAAAAAGGTAACCCTTATGATTCATACTAA